>JAJRCO010000037.1 GCA_028678905.1 Methanomicrobiales archaeon | reverse complement strand
TACGGATCGTCCCGTTCAGGACCAGCTCGGAGTCCAGGTTGGGAGTGAGCAGGGTCTTTTCCGGCGTTCCCCCTGCCCCTGAGATACCCGGAACCGTGGACAGGATAGTGTTACCTAGTACAACCGAAAATACGGGGCGGGAGAAAGAAATAGGGGGGATATCGCAGCGGAAAGCCATAGCGATCTCTATATGAAGGCGGGCATTAAAAATTACTACCATCATGTTCGAGGTAGAAAAGCGGCTGGAAGCGTGCGGTGTCCAGATGGAGGCCATCCTTGAGACGGCCATGGCACTGTATGTTCCGCACGGAGTCCCTCCGTCAGAGGCAAAGGGACGGATCGGCGTAAAGATCCAGAAAGCGCTGCAGGATGCAAACGTCTCCTCCCTCCTGATCGGGGCCATCCTCCTCGAAGACGAACTGTACCGGAAGCGAAAAAGCTCGGAGATAGCTGATGATCCGGTCTTTCTGCTATCGGATGAGATCATCGGTATGGCCATCGCCGAATATATCGGAGGGACCTGTGCCCGCTTTGAATTCACCCGTTACGACCAGAAAAAACCGGGCATCCTCTCTTCGCTGGGACCCTTCCTGGACGATGCGGTGGCCGGCCTCATCGCGGGCTGTACTTCCCGCTTCTACAGTGAGGGCCTGTGAAATCCCTCATCGCTCTGCTTCAGTTTGCGACGATTCTTCCCCTGGGGAAGATGCAGGATCTCTCCCATTTCGGCCGCCGTCTCTATGTCTATCCGGTGGCCGGGTACGTGGTCGGTGGGATTGCGGCGCTTGCAGTATGGTGGTGGGGACATTCCGCCCTCGCTGCGGCCATTGCCTTGGCTCTGGTGCTCGTGGTCTCTGGTTTTCATCACTTTGACGGGCTGCTGGACCTGGGAGATGCGCTGATGGCCCAGGGGGATCGGGAAAAACGGATCCGGGCCCTCACCGACCGGCAGGTCGGAGCCGGGGGGATCGGCATCGGCTTCGTAACCACCCTCCTTGCATTCGGGGCACTGATCGCGGTTCCTTCGGCTGCCGTCGCCATCCTCGTATCCGAAGTCTGTGCAAAGGTGGCCATGGCCGTGCTCACTATTTTCGGCACCCCCTTCAAAGAAGGGATACAAAGCTACCTTCACCAGTATGCCCGGCCCTGGTTCTTCTGGCCGGCCCTGCTGTTCTTTCTACCCCTACTCCTGGTCGTCCGGCCAGGCCGCCTTCTGGTGTTGGTGATTGTAACTCTCGTCGTCGCCGCGCTGATGCTTGTATCCTCCCGCCGCCTGTTCGGGGGTGTGAACGGGGATATAGTCGGCGCGACGAACGAGATCACCCGGGCGCTGACCCTGGTGACGATGGTTCTGATCCTGTGACATGTGATCGCCCTGCAGCGGACAGGGTAGGAATCGCACTGAATCTATAAGGTACCTAGGTACCGATGCATCGATAGGGGAGCCTTTGGAAAATGGATCTTTTCCTCAACTGTGCCGTACCTGCACTATTCTGTAGCCGTACTCGAACAGGGATCTTAAAAACGTTCTAGTAGTTCTCCGTGTAACCGGTTGAGCGGAACTGATGTACTATGAGTAACGGGTATGGCATCCATATGCGGGGAGGGGTAATCACCGAGCGGAACGCCGATGAATGTACCGTCCGCGTCCGCATCCCTGCCGGAAACCTCACCATCGAACAGATGCGGGGACTTGCCACCATCGCGAAAACACATGGTCAGGGATTTGTGCATATCACCACCCGTCAGACCGTCGAAATCCCGCACCTGAATCCTGCCCATCTTACCCGCATCGCCCGGAAACTCGCCAAGAACGGCACCCCTCTGGGATCAGAGCGCGATGAAGTGGTGAACGTGATCGCGTGCCCGGGGATAGAGCGGTGCAAGTACGCGAATGTTGATACCATCGGCCTGGCACGAAAGATCGACGAACGTCTCTTCGGGAAGAGCATGCCGGTGAAGATCCGCATCTCGCTCTCCGGATGCCCCAATGCCTGTACCAGCCCCATGCTGAACGAGATCGGGATCATCGGGAGAATCCAGCCTCTACGGATCCCCGGTCAGTGCACGGGATGTGGGACCTGTGCGAAGTACTGCCGGGAGAATGCGATCACAGTGAAAAACGGTATATCGGTACTGGATCCGGTCAAATGTATCCAGTGTGGCATCTGTGTTCAGTCCTGCCCGTTCGAACTCCTCCAGTCAAAATTCCGGCATTACCTGATCATGGTGGGAGGGAGGAGAGGGCGTCATCCCCGCATCGGAAGGATGGTGATGATGGTCGAGGACGAGGAAAGAGTCGTGGATGTGGTAGAGAGGATCGTCCTTTGGGTGTACCGCAGGGCCTGGAGCGGCCGACTCCTCTCGGAGCAGCTCGACGACCTGCACTTCGAAGAGTTCAGGAAGGAGATTGCCGAGGAATTCAGTTCCGATAAAGCGACCGAAACCCCTGGTTAGCATCGTCATCACATTCGATAGCCGTTCCATCCCGCACTAGCGTATTGAACATCATGGCGGCCTGCAACAGTGCCTCATCCCCTCCCCCTCGGTTTCGCACCTCGTTCATCGCCTGTTTCTGGGGGGAAGGTACCATCCGCCCTCCGACCCGCACCCCCGCACAGTGGGCGCAGAAGGCACAGTACCGGTACACAGAAAGCTCCCCATCGGCACAGTCCACCGTGACATGCTGTTTTCTCTCATCCGGATGAAATGCCAGTGTTTTCATGTTCCACGAATAGTGAGGTGCAAATGCAATATGAGGGTGTCGATTCTTCTGTATAAGAGGAAGAATGTAAAAATCGATGAAAATCGGCAGAATTTATATAGGTGCGTCTCCAATATATAACACTCGCATCAGTCGGACCGATCCAGTCGGTCCGTCGTTTGATCGGAGGATACTAATGGCAACTGCAAAGCCCCACATGAATCTGGCAATCATTGGACACATCGACCACGGAAAGTCGACCCTGGTAGGACGACTTCTTTTCGAGACCGGGTTTGTGCCCAAGCACGTTATCGAAGGATATAAGAAGGAAGCCGAGGCGAAGGGAAAAGGCTCTTTTGAATTCGCCTGGGTGATGGATAACCTAAAGGAAGAGCGAGAACGTGGTATCACCATCGATATCGCTCACAAGCGGTTTGACACAGCCAAGTTTTATTTCACGATTGTGGATTGCCCCGGACACCGGGACTTCGTGAAAAATATGATCACCGGTGCGTCGCAGGCTGATGCAGCGGTTCTTGTCGTCTCTGCCGCGGAAGGTGTACAGGAACAGACCAAAGAGCACGTCTTCCTGGCCAGAACTCTGGGCATCAACCAGCTGATTATCTCCGTGAACAAGATGGACATGGTGAAGTACGATCAGAAGCGCTACGAAGAGACCAAAAAGAACGTCTCTGAACTGCTGAAGATGGTGGCCTACAAACCGGAAGGCATGCTCTTTATCCCCACCAGTGCCTTTATGGGAGACAACATCAAGGACAAGAGTCCGAACACTCCCTGGTACAACGGACCCACTATCCTCGAAGCTCTGGACACCCTGAAAGAGCCCGAGAAACCCACCACCCTCCCGCTCCGCCTCCCCATCCAGGACGTCTATACCATCAGTGGTATCGGGACGGTCCCTGTTGGCCGTGTGGAAACCGGCGTGATGAAGAAGGGAATGAACGTCTCATTCATGCCTGCCAACAAGTTCGGTGAAATCAAGTCCATCGAGATGCACCATGAAGAAATCCCCGAAGCAGTCCCCGGCGACAACGTGGGATTCAACGTTCGCGGTATCGCCAAGAACGATCTCCGCCGCGGTGATGTCACCGGCCCGGCCGACAAACCACCGTCAGTAGCCGATGAGTTCACCGCCCAGATCGTGATCCTCCAGCACCCGAGTGCTATCACCGTGGGATACACCCCGGTGTTCCACTGCCATACCGCTCAGGTCGCCTGCACCTTCACCGAGCTCAAGAGGAAGCTCGATCCAAGGACCGGGCAGGTCAAAGAAGAGAACCCCACGTTCTTAAAGACCGGAGACGCGGCGATCGTGGTCATTAAGCCCTCCCGCCCCCTGGTTATCGAGAGAGTAAAAGAGATTCCGCAACTGGGCCGCTTTGCCATCCGCGATATGGGATCGACCATCGCCGCCGGAATGTGCATCGATCTGGTCCAGAAACAGCTCAGATAAATTTTGGAGAAGATCGCCATGCAGAAAGCCAGAATACGCCTCACCGGTACGGATTCCAAAAAGGTCGAGACGGTATGTAACCGCATCAAAGAGATCGCAGAACGGACAGGCGTGAATCTGGCTGGTCCCATCCCCCTTCCCACGCAGCGGCTGATCGTTCCGATTCGGAAAAGTCCGGATGGCGAAGGAACGGCGACCTGGGACCGATGGCAGATGCGGGTTCACAAACGCCTGATCGATCTCGACGCAGATGAACGGGCTTTGCGCCAGTTGATGCGGATCCAGGTTCCCAAGGACATCGGTATTGAGATTGTCTTGGAAAGCTGATGGGAGCGGCGTGAACGCCGCAGAAATCGCTGCCTGGATTCGATCCAAAATCTCCTTTCAAACTCTTTTTTTAGCAATTTTTGCGATCGCACTGTTTGTACGCCTGTGGTCGCTTGATCTCAGATTGTTCCATCATGACGAGGCCGTGCACGCGTGGTTCGCCTACCATTTGCTGAGCGAGGGGACATATGTCTACGATCCCTCCTATCACGGCCCGTTTCTCTATTATGTGACTGCCGGGATGTTTTCCCTTTTTGGGGATGCCGATCTGGTGGGACGCATCCTGCCGGCCCTGTTTGGGATTGCCCTGATCCCGATGGTCTATGCGATCTACCGCCTGGGATATCTTGATCAAAAGCAGACCCTGGTAGCCTCGCTGTTTATTGCCCTTTCCCCGGAGCTGGTCTATTTTTCCCGGTTCCTCCGGCACGATATCTTTCAGCTCACCTTCACCCTCCTCCTGCTGGTGGCCCTTCTGTACTATCATTCGAGCGGTAAGCTCCGGTACGCAGCCCTGGCCGGGCTCTCCGCAGGATTGGGGATGACGCTCAAAGAGGATATGCCTATACTTCTCGCGATCTTCCTGGTCTACGGATTGTATCTCCTGTGGTCGGGCAAGGTCACCCTCCACCGGTCCTGGAAATGGGATGGCCTGGTCGCCGGGGTCTTCTTTGTGGGAACCATGCTTCTCTTTTATTCCTCCTTCGGAGTGCATCCTGAGGTGATCCTGGGCCATCTCCTGGATCCGGGCTACATCCAGCAGAATGGCATCATTTCGGCATTCAACCAGACCGGATGGTACCAGGCAGTGGAGCACTGGGTGGCGATGCACGACATGTGCCGCATCTGCGGGCCCTGGTTCTTCTACTTCATGCTCCTCATTCTTTACGAGCTGCCCATCCTTGTCCTTGCGGTCCTGGGCATTGTTCAGTTCACCACGCGGGGTTCCTCCTTCTGGTTCCGCTTCCGCGATCGCCTCTGGAAAAGCAGGGGAGAGATACAGGAACCTCCCTTTTCTGAGGTGGTTCAGAGAGTGCTGCGGGGAATTAACCCGCCCGCAGGGGATACCCGGAAAGAAGAGTTCATGCGGTTTTCCATCATCTGGATGCTCGGTACGCTAGCAGCTTACGCCTATATCGGGGAGAAAGTGCCCTGGCTGGTCATCCACCAGCTTCTTCCCCTGATCTTCGTCGCCACATACCTGATGACCACCCGCAAGACTCTGTTTGCGGTTCTGTCTACGATATTCCTCATCCTCGTTCTCTGGCACGTTTCCTTTGCCCCCACCGATATCAACGAGCCTATCGTCCAGGTGCAGAACTCAGAAGATCTCCGAACGGTGATGGCTCTGATCGATGCATCGGACAAAGTGGTGGTCTCCTCAGACAATTACTGGCCCCTTCCCTGGTATTACCGTGGTGAACGGACAGAAAAACTCCAATATTATGGCTATTTATTACCTCGTGACACGCTCGCGGCCACCAATGCGGACCTGATCATCACCTATGATGCGGACAGCTACGAATCCCTGGCCGGATATGACAAATACACTTACAAGATCAATTACTGGTTCTCGTATTATGACGTCCAGAACAGCCTCCTGGAGTATTATTTCCTGCGGGACGGGAAATTGGGCAGCATGAATTTCGATGTATTCGTACGTTCTGGTTCGGCCCTGCCCGCCCAGGTATCTCTGTCATCCGACCACCTTCTCTTCTCCCTCCCCACCCCGAATCCCTATTCCGCCTGCCAGGTCTCGTCGTGCGGGACCACGGCCGGATAGGTATTTCATCCAGCATAGGGATAGGTCGTGGTATGAATCAAATCAAGAATACACAGGTCTCTGAGAAGACGGGAGCGGAGGCAGTATCAAAATATATCTCTTCATCTTAAAACCCGTCACCTGGTATCGGTTTGATTACCGCCACCACTCTGAATAGTACGCACATGTAGCAGCATGCCGTATTGATGCGGATCTATCAGACGGATCTGCAGTCCATCAACTCTCTGTAAACAAATCTATGGCAACCCGGGTATGCGAGAAGAACGAATAAAAGAAGGAACCGGTCCTACTTATCCCAGTTCGTCCCAGTGGAAAAACTTCCGGTAGGCAAAGTATCCGACCACACCGATCGCAATGACCCCGATTCCAAGGACCAGGAACATCGGGTTGATACCGGGCAGGGCGATACCGCCTTCACCCAGTTCTGTTTTCATGGTTGTGGAGAGGTTATAGGCATCGTTGGCGTATTTAGCGGCCTCAAGGGCCTTCGCCTTGCCGTTCAGGTAGTTCCCTGCATTGACCATATCATGAGCAGAGGAGATGCTCTGAGAGGCCAGATCATACTTGTTGGTGATGGCGACCAGTCGGGAATCGGTCTGGCTGATGCTTCGGTTCACTGTGAAGTAGGTGACCATGGATTCCACCTGCGACATAGTCTGCTCGACTTGGTCGATCTCATGCTGGGCTCCCGCCTTGTCCAGTAGAATATATCCATCCTTGATCGCGTTGCGGGCAGCATCTAGCTGGACTATCGCCTGGGAATAGCTGGTGCTCTTCAGGGAATCTGCTTTGGTCAGGGCATTTTCTGCCTCGGTAACCTTGCCCGATGCCGCGGAGGTGTCAACCCCGGTGCTTCCCTGTGTCACAATGGTCTGTTTAAAAGTCTGAAGGTCCGCCCGTACACTAGTCATCTGGGAAGTGACTTCCTGGGGGTTGATCACCTGCCGTTCGAGTTTATATTCGGATCCGCTTACCACCGCACCTCCAGAGAGTTCCGAGATGCTAACCACGCTGAGGTTTCCGCCGGTGACGGCACTGGGTACCGTCCCGGAAAAAGAGATCCGGACGATGAAGCTCCGGTCCGATGGAAGCAACCATCCCAGAATGAACCATTTTCCTGAACGATCCTGGGTGACCTGGATGGGGTCGTACTGTTTGGTCTCATCGTTGTACATTTCAGCGATCAGGACCGTGCTATTCAAATCACTCGAAAATTGAAGATCGTGGGTTGCAGTAAAGGTCCCCATCGAGATCTCCAGTTCGACTTTGACATTATCGTTTGCTCGTAGGTCCGTTTTCGGGACGCTGATCTGTTTTACGGTAAATGCAGAAGCAGCCTGCACACAGAAGAACAGCACCATCAGGCAGAGTAGCCATTTCATCCAGTTTTTCATTGTGTACCTCATTCAAAGAGCGGTTCAATTCCATCGTCAAACATGGCGGCAGGTTTCTTGTCCTTGGTCTTCAGGACATCCTCTTTCGTCTCTTTGGCGATCACCATCAGTTCCTTGATTCGGGGGGCGTTCTGAATGGTAGCAAGGATTACCACTGCAGCGATGTAATTGCTCTCCACCGGATAATCTCCGCCCCGCACTTCCACTCCCGCGATATTCTCTTCCACCCAGCTCTTGGCCTTCTCCACACCTTTGCGGTCCATTTCATTCGGAGGCCCGGCGATGAGAACCAGGGCTCGCTGGGCAGAGGAATAATCACAGGGAAGGGTCAGCCGTCCAAGCATGGCCCTGCGGACAAGAGCGATGATCTTTGCTGATTTGTCCTCTCCAAGAAGCACCTCTTCGGTCTTATCTCTCTTCACCAGGGTATCTTTCAATCCTCCGAGAAGCCCTCTCCCTTGTCTGCGCTGTTTGTCCACCACTTCGGTGATTGCGTAGCCGACGGTGCTCACGCCGGAACCACGGAGGGTGTTGATGATCTCACTGGAATCCACCACCATCTCTCCCACTCCCGCCTTGGTCACCTCCCCGGCACGGAAGAGGACCCCGAACCGACGGACGATCTCGTCATTCAGACGTTGGAACGCCGATTTGATGCTCTCCCCTTCGTTTTTCCAGGCGCTATTGTCAAAGAGAAAGGTATTGTCGGATTCCTTCACTAGCGTGGATAGACTGCGGGCCGCATTATAGGAATAGAGCCGGCCTTCCTCAGGAGACGGGAGGATACCCAGGGTGTAGACCGGCTCCCGATAGATTCGCTTGAGATGACGGGCGAGCACCGGTGATCCCCCGGAACCGGTCCCCCCTCCCAGTCCGGCGACGATCACAAACGCGTCCACGTCATGGGTCCCCCGCTGGTCGATCGCACCGATAATAACGTCGATCTCATCAGCGGTAATCTTTGCACCCGCTACATTATCGGTCCCGACCCCGTGGCCCTTCACTACGGTCTGTCCGATCAGGATCCGGTCCTTGAGGTCGATATGTTTCAACCCCATCAAGTCGGTCCGGGCGGTGTTGACCGCGATCCCCCGGAAACTGCGTTTGGGGAATTTTTTATCCTGTTCGATAAACATATCGACTACTTTTCCGCCCGCCTGGCCAAATCCAATAAAGAACACTCGCATATAACTGCTCCGTTGAAATAGAATCAGACGTAGTGATCGTCTTTTTGTTAAAAATAGCGCAAGAAAGTTCAAAAACTTTCTTATCGCACTAATTTCAATATATAAACATTGAAGAAGGACATCTGCATCGTCGGCGGGGGATTGTGCGGGCTCACTGCAGCATACTGCCTCCGCGATGTGGCTTCAGTGGATCTCCTGGAAAAGCAGCCGGTACTCGGAGGCTGCCTCTCCTCCTATCACATGGATACCTACACCATCGAACGGTATTACCACCACTGCTTCTCTGGCGATGAGGCTCTGTTTTTCCTGTTACGTGAGCTCGGAATTGGAGACCGGCTGGAATGGCTCACCGGCACC
>JAJRCO010000105.1 GCA_028678905.1 Methanomicrobiales archaeon | reverse complement strand
GTCAGGTCGACCGATGCATTCGGTACTGCGACCGTGATATTCACCAGCTTCACGACTGGCGGCACAAGGGGGGTGTGGTCATTGTTCACCAGTTCGACTGAAAAGTTATGTCTCGATGCGTTGACGTTCATCCAGGTATAGCTGGTATCCGTGGTAGGAACATAGGTGCCCGGCGTGGTGACCGCAATCTGGCCCGCAGTAGTCGGTGGCTCCACATCGATGAAGTAGTGGATATGCCCTTCTCCGGCCACGTTCGCCTGGCCGAGTTTATTGACCAGTGTAAGATTCTGTACCCTAACAGAGACACTGACATTTCCTGGTGGAACCAGGGCGTTCTCAGCCGGAGAGATGATGGTAATCGCGGGAGTGCCCGCGGAGGACATGATGGTGACGTCGATCGTCTCAACGACAGGCGGGACAAGAGGCGTATGGTCGTTGTTCACCAGTTCGACGGAGAAGTTATGCATTCCCGGAGAAAGATTCATCCAGGTGTAGGACGTGTTCGCGGTAGGGACATAGGTGCCCGGCGTGGTGACCGCGATCTGCCCGGGAGTGGTCGGTGGTTCCACGTCCCTGAAGTAATGAATGTGGCCTTCTCCGGCCACGTTCGCCTGGCCGAGTTTATTGACCAGTGTAAGATTCTGTACCTGAACGGAGATCGTCACATCACGGGATGAGATTGTTGCACCGTCCACAGGAGAGGTAATGGTAATATGAGGCGTCGCCGCAGGAGGGGTCACACACCCCGCGATAAGCGCAAACCCCAGAATCGATAGAATTACTATTCCTAACAATTCTTTTCGGGACATGGCCGACCATTAGAGGGGAACTACATGATAAACATTTTCCCGCTGAGATGTATCGCACCCCTGAATTATGACGAAGAATGTGCCATGATATTTGGGGAATTCCCTGAGGGATTTCGCCTCGCCCGATTGGTTTCAATCGATATCCGGAATACCCGGATGGCTGCCACGCGAATTCACAGGATGAAATTTCTCACTTGATTGTCATTCACCGGTCACCTTTCTTACCCATTAGATCGCGGTCACGTCATTGGCAGCAACAACCGGTGGGTCCAACGGGGTATCATCGTTGTTTACCAGCTGGACCGAAAAAGTATGGGTATCCGGCGGGACATTGTGCCAGGTATAGCTGGTTTGAGTGCTCGCTGCATAGGAGCCGGGTGCCGCGAATGCGGGTCTGCCGGGAACGGTTGGCGGTACGACATCCCGATAATATATGAGGTGTCCTTCACCAGGCGTATTCCTTTGTTGGGCCGGTTCGACCAGCCGAAAATTGTATACCTCCACGATTACGGTGATATCACCTGCCGGTATCCCGGCATCAAATTCAGGGGAAACAATGAAAATCTGTGGGGAGTTAAGGGGTGCAGGAGAAGGGATCGACGGTGAATGTATCGTTGTCGGAGTTGGAGAGGGAGTGGTCATCCCGTCTGGAGCAACGCATCCACCGATCAGGATAATCTCCACAAGCAGGATGAACACTGCCCGGATTTTCGAGGCCATCATGGCATATACGTGGTCGAGGCATAGATAAATGATTCTCCCGACTCTCCTTCGGGGCGAATTTTGAAGAGGGCTCCTGAACGGGGAGGCGAACTTATCAATAATGTGGCGCTGTGAGAAGAGCTTCTGAGAAGATCAAGAGCGGCAGTGAGCACAAGACTAAAATATATAAGCTCATAAGAATGGGGTCTGCAGACTTTCATGAAACATATTTATTATGTTCTGATCGCACTCAGCATCTTCTTCTTCATCCTCTTTGGTGTCATCGTTCCCCAGCAGGGAGGGCTCATCCCATCCAGCGACATCTATGCACAGGAAGTCGCAAATGCAAATCCGGCCTACAACGAGACCCTGCCCATTCAAACGGTGGATATGGGACTATCGGGTCGATCCATTCTCATCGCTTTTGTCATGCTCTCTCACGTGGTCTATGCGAATCTGCATCTTGGAGGTGCGTGGATAGCGGCAGGAACGGAATCTCTCTACCTCAGGACCAAAAAAGAACGCTATAATCGACTGGCCCGCAGTATTACACTCTTCAACGTGATACTGTTCAGTGCGGGGGCGACCTTTGCGGTCGCGGGTGTGTTGTTTTTTATCTCCCTGTATCCGGTATTCGTCTCCGAGGCATTCCACATCTACTGGTGGCCATTGCTGATCGAGGTATTCACTTTTGCTTTTGAGATCTTTTTCCTCTATACCTACTGGTTCTCCTGGGGAAAAATCAGCAATCGATGGCACCAGTTCCTGGGATATGCCTACGCGATTGATGTGTTTATCCAGACCCTGATGATCAATACGTTATCCTCGGGTATGCTCACGCCGGGTAAATCTGCCATAACCTGGGGCAGTACCGGCCTCCTTACCATGCCCTGGGAATCCCTGATGGGCTGGTGGTTCAACGCAACCACCTGGATCCTTCAGTTTCATCGCCTAGCCGCCGCGGTGTCGTTCTTTGGATTCCTCCTTGCTATGCTGGGAATGCTCCATTACCGTGATCGCAAGGATCAGGCATCCAAAACCTACTGGGATCTGGTTGGATCGTACGGCCTCAGCTGGGGCCTTCTCGGGCTGATCTTTCAGCCCCTTCTGGGATTCTTCTTTATGTACACTCTTTTCAAGAATAACACTGGTGCGTTCAGCATGATTATGCTCGGCAACCGCGCCTGGGAGATGGTACTCATGGTGGGGCTGCTCTCCGCACTCTTCGTGACGATACTGTTGTACTATTACGACCGGAAGGAAGCGATCTTGAAATCGGGTGATAATCCGAGACTGCATCGCGTGTTCCAGGTTTTTATACTTGTAGCCGTGATTGCGGGCTTCTTCCTTGTGCAGCCTTATACTCTATCCTCGGGGATCAATCCTCTCGGGTTCATGAGCTACAAACTGGTGGCTCTTGTCATCTTGATCGTCATAGGATCTTTCGCCCTGGGCATCGATGTAATCATGCTTAAAGACCAACAGACGGTGGAATGGGGAACTCTTTCCTTCTCTTCACGAACCGCTCTAGCCGTGTCAGGTATTCTGGGCATGGCTATTGTGATTGTGATGGGATATGTCCGGGAATCTGCACGCTCGCCCTGGATGGTCTATGGGATCATCCCGGTGCCCGGAGGAGCTTCCTATCCTACACCAATTCCCGTAGCTCAGATCGCAATTACCTGGGTCATCACCCTGATTCTTCTGATTACGGTCTTCTGGTTTACTTCAAAAGTTACTGCAGAACACCCGGAACAGGCAGAGGAAATATGAAAGGCATCCTGACAGGTCATGGAGATTGATTCTATGGGATATTTCAGCGCCGATATGCCCTTGTGGGAGAAGGTAACCTGGATTCTTCTGTTCGTCTATATAATCATCGTAGTCACGATCTACTGGTTCCTGGGCTGGAGCCAGCTGGGATTCCCTTTTTAGGCATTTTCAGAGATCGCGTCCCTTTCCGGGTCATGATGATATGCTATATTCTGATTCTGAGATCCACCCCAACCGGGGTCTCCCGAAGCATATCCGGCATCGAGAATTTCCTGCACCAAATAATACTGTGAGCTGACCAGGCAATTCCTGCGGGGAGACGCTCAATCTGCAATAAGTTAAAGAGGTAAACGAACATCAGGAAGAACGATCCGTAGATGGCAGAAATCCCGTACCAAACCATCGCCATAGGAGTGGATAATTCAGCAGATAGCCTGGCAGCAGAGGAAGTCGGTACCTATCTCGCTCACCGTCTCGGTGCATCAATCACCGGATGCCACATTTATTCCGGGCACCTTCACCGTATCCGGTTCCTTGCCCTAGAAGAGTATCTTCCGGAAAAGTACCAGCAGGACCAGGTGCTTGCATCCCAGAGGGAGGTTCATAATACCCTGATTGAGCGGGGCCTGGAGATTATCTCCCGGGATTACATGCAGCGGCTGCGACATTCCTGTGCTCACATGGAGATTCCCTTCCGGGAACAGGTGAGTGATGGAAAAAACGCAGAAAGACTGATGACGGTTGCGGCAGAGCACGATCTGATTATCCTGGGTGCCCAGGGAATAGGGAAGGTAGATGGATCGCGGGGACTGGGAAGCACGTCACGGAGGGTGCTCCGGAGAACAGACCGGGATATTCTTGTAACCAGGAATCACAAAAGACCAAACCGGATTCTTATCGGGCTTGATGGAAGCGACTTTTCCTTTAGAGCGCTCGATAGGGGAATTGGTCTCGGATTATCACTTCCGGCGGAAGTGAGACTCGCAGCCAGCCATGATCCACTACTCCATCGTTCGATATTCAGACTCCTTTCCCATATGTTGAGCGAAGAGGCAGGAAAGGCCTTCCATTTCACTGAACAGGAACAATTGCACAATAGCATAATCGATAAAGGTCTTGCAGATCTGTATCTGGGTCACCTTACCAGAGGGAGGAAAATTGCTTTTCAGAACGGACTGGAAAAGGTGTCTACGGAATTAATGGAAGGGCCGGCCTGGCATTCCCTCTGCCAAAATGCAGAGGAATGGGATGCCGATCTGATAATCGTCGGCCGCCATGGGATGCACCGGGGAGTGTCTGCGGATATCGGGGCCACCGCAGAACGTGTGGCGGAGGAGAGCGATACCAATGTTCTGGTGGTTGGTGGAGAGGGAAGAAGGGAAAAGGCATCTATCCCCCCATCTCCTCCGCCCGCCTATCCCACGCTGACGTGGAGCGCTGAGGCAAGAGAACGACTCGAAAGGGTCCCTCCGTTCGCCCGGCCGATGGCCATATTCGCTATCGAGCGCCATGCCCTCGAAAACGGACATTCCGTCATCACTCCTGAAATAATGGATCAGGCGCGAGAGTTTTTCGGCACGTGAGTGGCATTGCGGAGGACTACCAGGGAAATACTTATCCATTTTGTAGGAACTTCCGGAGTTGAGTCTCCGGTGTTTCCACATTTTTTTACTTATTCCCCTTTTTATGGATTATTTTCCAATATCTCATGACTCGGATAGCCTCGGGTATCCTCCTTCCCCAGAAGATGCCTGAGTCTCCATTCAGTCTCTTCAGGGAATCATCGGATGATCTCTGGTGAG
>JAJRCO010000150.1 GCA_028678905.1 Methanomicrobiales archaeon | reverse complement strand
TAAGAAAACCATACTTCATTTTTTCCATAGAAACCTCACCTCAAACAGAGGCAGGGGGCTGTTGGATATATCTTTATAATAAATATATCGACTAAGTAAATCCCAATAATAACACGCTGAATTTTGTGAAAAAACAGGATTTACGCTTCGACAGATTTGGATTATATCGATGGCTGGAACCTGAAGACAGAATCAGGAATTCCCTTTTTTCCCGGCCGGGACATCTTCCCGTAACATCATATTTCACCCATTAGGATGGTAGTTGTCCGGATCAGGAATCTATTGAACGAATCAGAATCGGGAAGGGTGCAGACGACGTGCATAGGGACGGATTCCTAGGTACGTCAGGAGATCAAATATCGGAGAAAATACATGAAAAAGACCGGGAGGTTCTGCCATTCATGGATCACCAGGATTGATGGGCTTTTTTCTGGGTGGATTTGTTGCGATGTTGGGAAAGACTCGGACGTCGAAAAAGGTTATTTTTTCTCTGGTATGGCAACCGGTGTCTCTTTCTTTGCTTTTCTCCAGCGATAGATCCCATACCCGATTCCTCCCAGGATGACCAGGGGGAGGAAGGTGAGGAAGGCAATAAAGAGGGTATCGATCATGCCCAGGAATCCTTGGATACCGCTGTTGATCACGGAGACGAAATCATGGCCGGTGTCGCCACCGATCGGGGCCGGCTCCTGGAGATAGACGGTGATGGTGGCCAGATCCACCCGGTTATCTAGGTAGCGAAGGCGGCCTTCCAGACGATCGAGCTCGGTCTGGGTGCGCCCGATCTCTATCTGGATCTTCAGGATGTCCTCCACGTTCTCTGCTTTCTCCATGATCCGGTTGTACTGGTTCAACTGGAGCTGCAGAGCTGTTTTCTGGGCCTGCAGATCTATATACTCCTCCGTAATATCCTGAGAATTGAGGGACGCAGAACGGACGGTACCGATAGCCTTTATATCAGTGACCGCTCCCTCGAAGGCGTCGCCGGGAACCCGGACAACCACCGTGGCGCTCATCCGGTCGGATGTGGCTGCGGATAGTGAGGAGGATGAGAGGTAGCCTCCGTGGCGAATCGCGATCCCATTCAGGGCGTCCACTATGGCCGGTACGTTGCCGACCTCCAGACTGATTGATCCGGTCTTGATCAGTTTCTGGTCGATTGCACTTCCAGAACCGATAGGAAGGGATGCGATATGAGGATCCGGGGTCATAGTGGGGTACACATCTACCGTGTACCCGTTTCGCGAGTAATCCAGCTCGGATGGTGCACTGGCCTGCTTCTCAGCCCCCATGTTCAGGCACCCTCCGGCGACCGCTCCGCAGAGCAGGAGAAATGCCATCAGATATGCGATCTTCATAAAAAGATTTCGGACAGGATTTTATTTATACATATGGTAAATAACGATTTTTTTCGGAGTTATGGGAAATCGGGAAAAATAAACGAAGATTTCGATCTCTGCGATGATGGCAGAATACTGTCAGTTGGATCGTAACAGACCAGGATGGTATACCCCACACTTTCTATCTATGCCTATCCCTCCTCAGATTTATCTGCGTGCTGATCATCTCACACCTACTATGAACCCGGATTATGGAATTCCTGATAAATCTCTGGGATGTTACTGCTGTTTCTGATCGCCACAGGAAATCGATGAGGTGGAGACCTGAACAAGTTCAAATTCTCTTATGATGGGTTTTGGGAGGGTTTTCTTTTTTCATTGAGATAATAGACCACAATTCCTACACCCAGAAAGATACAGGCAGTTATCACTGCATTGACATTCAGATAAAATGCGAGGATGATACAACTGATCAGAGCGAAAACAGGAGTATAGGGGTACAAAGGAACTGTAAAGCCGCGTTTCACCTCAGGCATGGTCTTCCGGAGTTGGAGCAGACTGAGGTTGATAAAAAAGAAGGTGAGCAGGGTTCCAAAATTAAAAAGGGAAGCAAGCCAGTCAAGGTTGCCACCCGTGAAGAGAACAATTCCGCTGATGATGACCCCGCATAACAATATGCTGAAAAACGGGACACTCTGATGAGAGATGGTTGACAGGACTTTGGGGAGGACACCCTGGCGGGCCATGGCAAAAAGGGCCCTGGATCCGCCCATGATAGAGGCCATAATGACCGAGGTGGTGGCAAAAAGTGCAGATATTGCCACAAATTCCAGGATGAAGATATTATCAGTGGCATTCTGTAACGCAAATTCCAGCGGTGCATTCGAAGTCCCGAGGAGTTCCCAGTTCACCATACCGACGGCAACAATAGAAACAGCGACGTAAATGAGAGTGCAGATAGCAAATGAAAATAAAATTGCTCTCGGCACAATTTTTCCGGGATCTTTAATCTCTTCTGCCATGGTTGCAATGGTGTTGAATCCGATAAAGGCAAAAAAAATGATGGCAGCTCCGGACATTACTCCGGAAAATCCATGAGGAAAGAATGGATGGTAGTTCGAATAATTTCCACTGGCGAGCAGGGCGGATACACAGGTGACTATAAAGACCAGCAACGCCAGGATTTTGAGGGCCACAAGGAGATTGTTGGCACCGGATGCTTCCTTAACTCCTTTAAGATTCAACAGCATGAGAATAAGGGGCCACAGAGTGGCGACAAGGACGAGCGTCCCCGTCGTTGCCGGGATACCAATAAAATAGAAGAAATAGGCGGCGAATCCAACGCTTACTGCGCTCGCACCAACGATATAATCGAAAGATTTCATCCAGCCGACCACGAACCCCGGAAATGCTCCAAACGCTTTTTGTGGTGTAAATATAGCTCCCGCCTGCTTCATGGATGAACGAGGACAGTTCAGCAGTAGAAAGTCCGGTGAGAAGGGCGACAAAACCGGCAATGATGAATGAAAGGATTACTGCCGGCCCGGCGATCCCCGATGCAACCCCGATAAGCACAAAAATTCCGGTGCCAATAATCGCACCGATGCCTATTCCCGCGGCTCCCCAGAAACCCAGCGAGCGGTTCAATTCAGCCATGTGATTCCTGCATGAACTTCACTACATCCGTCACAAGATTTCCGCCTGACGATTATGTCATCAAATTTTTGAACCCTATTCATCGATGAATCGCTCAGTGGCTAACAGAATATCGTTCTTCTTTATGAAAATATCGCCCCGAAAAAATGGAGGTTCTGATCTACGGCTCACAATCCTTTATTAATTCGTGCTGTAATTGCATATAATTTCAAGGTGTAAGTGATGACAGCGGAAATCGTGATCATGAACCGGGAGTCCATTGCTATCGCTGCTGATAGTGCGGTCAGTCTCATGGGGGGACAGATGGGAAGCCCTCAAAAGATATTCACTTCTGCGAACAAAATCTTCGAACTGTCTCCTGCCCATTCTCTTTGTTTCATGATCTTCAATTATGCGAGCTTCATGGGGATCCCCTGGGAGATTATCTTGACTTCCTACCAGAAAAAAATTCAAAATCTGATCCTTGCCACAACGGAGGATTACGCGAAAAATTTTATTGATTTTCTTGCCAACGAGGAAGACCTGGTTCCTGCGGATGGCGAAGAGAATTATTTCATCACCAATGCCTACCACTATTTCCTTTCCATCAAACAGGCGATCATGCAGAACGCGAGCGACCTGGTAAAAACGTCCAAAGGGATCACAGAAGAGGATGTGATGAAGGTTCCCGCATCCACCATTCAGGGACTTTATGACGATCTCCTTGCTGCACCCTACGCAGCTTCCATGATCGAAGAAGATCTCACCCGGCTGCGAAGTACTTATGATGGAAAGATGACTCAAGTCATTTTGGATGTATTCGAAACATTGCCTCTGAGTGAAAACTCGGTGACACAGCTGAAATCCATTGCCGCTCTATTTTTCGTGAAATCCGCGGGCTCTCTCGATCCTCTCTCGCAGGATTTTTCCGGTGTGGTCGTCGTCGGATTCGGGGAAAAAGACATCTTCCCTTCCCTGGTCAGTTACTGGATTGAAGGAAGGCTGAACAAGAAATTGAAATACACGGAAAAAAGGAATATAAAAATCAGTTTTAAAAATGGAGCTGAAATTGTTCCTTTTGCCCAGCATGAGATGGTGGACATCTTTCTTTCCGGGATAGATTCAGACTTCCAGGAAGCCTTTCTCCATAGCATCGCAACGACACTCTATACCTACCCGGAAGCGATGATCGACAGCATCGAAGAGCTCTCGGATGATATGAAATCCAGATATAAAACCACATTTCGGGTAAATACGGATGAAATTATGAAAAATTTGAACGACGAGCTCAATAATTACCGCATGTCAAATTTTTTGCCTATCATTAACGTGGTGGTTGCCCTCCCGAAAAGTGAGTTAGCGGCGATGGCGGAATCACTGGTAAACATCACCTCGTTAAAACGCAGAGTGTCCCTGCAGGCAGAGACCGTGGGAGGACCGGTTGACGTAGCAGTCATCTCAAAGAAAGACGGATTTGTCTGGATTAAAAAGAAACAGTACTATTCCGATGCACTCAATCCAATCCATCGGATGCCACCGAAGGAGGGGATCTTTCATGAAGGATGAAAAGACAAAAAGACTTCCAGAAAAGATTGAGGACATCCGGATTGAATCAGAATTAGAGAAAAAATTCTTCCCCGGCACCATTGAGAAGAAAAAACGAGAGGAAGCGATGAAGGATTCTACCAGGTTTGAAGAATTATTGACGGAAAAGCTCCGTAAATGTCTGATTAAAAAATAATAAAGGAGGTATCGTCGGGTAAAACGGGGTAACCTGCTCTTCGTATGAAACTCGTAACTGATGGACCGCAACACCGTCCAGAATCTTCCGGGGAACCATCCCTGGAATTTTTTGAGGTTTGGGTGGATGCGATGAATTTTGAAACCGGTATTAGGGATGTTCTCCAGCAGATGAAAGAGGTGAAGAGCTTCCGGTCCGCACACCCTCTTCGATCGGAATCACTTCCCTAAGTAGTTCCGCTAAACGGGTTCAATCTCTCCTTTTACTGCATACTCTTTGAATATAACTGGTATGTTTCGCACTCCTTTCGGCTGGACTGAAAGGTATCTTTGTGATTCCGGGAGAGAACGAGGACTGGAGAAAGGGGCTTTCCAGTCTTACGGGACTCAAATCTTTCAGAAAAAGGATCGTTTACTGAATTGTTGAAAAAACTGGTGTTTCAGGTAGGCCTGAACGAGATCAAAGATCATGAACTACTTCGGAAT
>JAJRCO010000165.1 GCA_028678905.1 Methanomicrobiales archaeon | reverse complement strand
GACTGGGGAGGTACGTATGAAATCAATCCTAGAAGAGGCGATGGCACGGGCCGAAACCGAGATGAAAGGCCCGGAACCTGTACAGATGGCAAACCCGCAGAATGTGGCTCCCCCGCAGGGAGACCTGGATCTCGATGAGATCCTGAAGCAGCTGCAGACGGTTATTGCGGTAGTCGGTGTGGGTGGAGGAGGATCCAACACCATCAACCGGATGATGGAAGAGGGAATCCACGGGGCGAAGCTGACCGCGGTGAACACCGATGCCCAGCATCTGGTGCGTATCAAGGCTGATAAGAAGATCCTGATCGGAAGACAGAGGACACATGGCCTCGGTGCAGGATCTATCCCCCAGATCGGGGAAGAAGCGGCGGTTGAGACCGAAGCGGAGATCAAGAAGGCGGTCGAAGGGTGTGACATGGTGTTCATCACCGCCGGACTGGGAGGAGGAACCGGTACCGGGGCTGCACCCATCATCGCCAAAGCGGCCCGCGAAGAAGGTGCGCTGACTATCGGTGTGGTCACCCTTCCCTTTACCGCAGAAGGTTCGATCCGGCGGGAGAACGCAGAAGCCGGACTGGAACGGTTGCGGGATATTGCGGACACCGTGATCGTGGTCCCCAATGATCGCCTGCTCGAGGTCGTTCCCCGCCTGCCGCTGCTTGCCGCATTCAAAGTCGCGGACGAGGTGCTCACCCGTGCCGTGAAAGGTATCACGGAACTGATCACCGTCCCTGGCCTCGTTAATCTGGACTTTGCCGATGTACGTACAGTGATGGAGAGGGGCGGTGTAGCGATGATCGGGGTGGGCGAGAGCGATTCGGAAGACAAGGCGGCCGATTCGGTCAAAAAAGCCCTCCGATCTCCGTTACTGGATGTGGATATTGCCGGTGCAAGCGCCGCCCTCGTGAATGTGGTGGGAGGACCGGATATGACCGTCGCCGAAGCGGAAGGGGTCGTACAGGAAGTCTTTAACCGCATCGATCCCAACGCCCGGATCATTTGGGGAGCCCAGATCGACCCGGAAATGTCCCACAAGATGCGAACCATGCTCGTCGTCACCGGGGTACATTCTCCGCAGATCCTGGGACGAACCCAGCCGGAACGCCGGGTTACCAAACAATTTGAGATCGATTTCCTGAAGTGATCCATCCATGGCCGTGAAGATCGAAGAGGAGCTCTTCAACAAATACTGGCGGGTGATCAAACTCGCCCGCACTCCCACGCGGGATGAATACTCCAAGATCGCGATCGTCGCGGCGGCGGGAATATTCCTCGTGGGTCTGATCGGCTTTATTGTCTTTCTGATCATGAACGTGCTGCCCCAATGATGCGATTATGAGCGAGAACGAGAACTACATCTACGCAATCAAAACGACCTCGAAGCAGGAGCGGGCGGTAGCGGACAGCATCAAGAAAGCCGTGGAGACCCAGACGAGCATCAAGGTGACCGCGATCATTGTTCCCGACGAATTGCGGGGATATGTCCTGGTGGAATCCCCGGAAAGCCTGGCCCGGATCGAGCAGCTCGCGGAAATGATCCCGCACGCGCGCGCCGTGGTGAGGAACCGCACCACACTTGAAGAAGTGAAACACTTCCTGGTGCCGAAGCCGGTGGTGAGCGGGATCGAGGAAGGGACGATCGTGGAGTTGATCGCCGGGCCCTTCAAGGGCGAAAAGGCGGTGGTGAAGAGAGTGGATATGGCAAAGGAAGAAATCACTGTCGAATTGTACGAGAGCGTGGTTCCCATCCCGATCACGGTGCGGGGAGACAATATCCGGGTGATCGAACGGGTGGAAGAGAACCCCTGATCTTTTTTGTAGTACTTTTAAGTCCCCCTACGGTAACCTTAGTAAACCCACGCACTACCCTTTTGGGATAGGCCTGGTGGAAAACGTATGGCAGAAGTGGTTGAAGTACTGGTACCCGGCGGTAAAGCAACCGCAGGACCTCCTTTGGGTCCGGCACTGGGACCACTCGGTATCAACGTGAAGGCGGTCGTCGATGAGATCAATCAGAAGACCGGGGACTTCAATGGGATGCAGGTCCCGGTCCGGGTCGAAGTCGACGAGAAAAAGCACTTTACCATTTCGGTAGGAGTGCCGCCGACCACAGCCCTGATCAAAAAAGAGGCCGGTATCGAGAAGGGTGCAGCGACGCCCGGTTCCCAGGTGGCGGGGGATATACCGCTCGAAGCTGCCATCAAGATCGCCAAGATGAAGATGAACGACATGCTCTCCTACGATCTGAAATCCGCCGTCAAGGAGGTTATCGGGACATGTGTGAGCCTGGGTATCACGGTCAACAAGCAGAAGCCGAAAGACGTGATCGCGTCCATCAACAAGGGCGAATTTGATTCGCTGCTTCGCGTATAGAAGAGTGAAACCATAGCAGATCGGATTCCGGTCGCAAACTATGGAGGTATCAGATGGTTGACAGAAAAAAATTAGAGGATGCGGTTAAGGCGGCACTGGAGAGTGCACCGAAACGGAACTTTTCTGAAAGTGTCGATATCACCATCAATCTGAAAAATATCGACCTGAGCCAGCCGAAAAACCGTATCGATGAGACGATCCTTTTACCCCACGGACCGGGTGTCGAGAACAAGATCGCGGTCCTTGGTAAGGGAGACATCACCACCAAGGCGAAGGATGCAGGTGCCGATCTCGTGCTCCAGCCGGCCGATATCGAACGCCTCGGCGGAGAACCGAGGGAAGCACGTAAGATCGCCAACGAGTACCGATTCTTCCTGGCCGATACCGGTGTGATGTCTCTTGTGGGACGCCATCTTGGTCCACGCCTGGGTCCCCGGGGGAGAATGCCCATGCCCATTCCCCAGGGAACGGACATCAAACCCATCGTGGATCGCCTTCGCAAATCCGTAAAGATACGGACTAAGGACAAGAAAACGTTCCATGCGAAGGTCGGAGACACGAAGATGGATCCGGCAAAGATCGCTGATAACATCGATGCGGTTCTGAAGAGGATCGAATCGGTCCTGGAACAGGGAACGATGAACATCAGGTCGGTGTATGTGAAGACCACCATGGGCCCGGCAGTGAAGGTGGTGTGAGAATGCCCCTGTACACACGACACCTGCCGCAGTGGAAACGGGATGAGGTAGAAGAGATCAAGCGTCAGGCACAGTCTGTCTCGCTGGTTGGATTAGTGGATATGCATGGAATCCCCGCGGCGCAGCTGCAAAAGATACGGCGCGATCTCCACAGGAGCGCCGAGCTGAAGATGACGAGAA
Source organism: Methanomicrobiales archaeon (assembly GCA_028678905.1). Classification (GTDB taxonomy): domain Archaea; phylum Halobacteriota; class Methanomicrobia; order Methanomicrobiales; family JACTUA01; genus JAJRCM01. Next base: position 383 of record JAJRCO010000165.1, on the reverse strand, counting down.
ACACCCTCATCGAGCACGCCTTCCAGGAACTCGGAGGACCGCTCGCGGATGTCTCGACCCACGTCACCGGCCAGAGTGCGCTCATCTTCACCAACACAAACCCTTTCAAGCTTTATAAAATGCTGGAGGGGACCAAGACCAAGATGGCGGCGAAACCGGGTGAGATCGCCCCCGAGGACATCGTGATCCCCAAGGGGCCGACCAGTTTCAAACCCGGTCCCATCGTTGGCGAGCTCCAGCAGGCAGGCATACCAGCCGCAATCGAGGCCGGTAAGGTGAAGATCCGGGACACCAAGGTAGTGGTGAAGAAAGGGGAGGCGATCAGCAAGAAGCTGGCCGATGTCCTCACCAAACTGGAGATCAAGCCCATGGACGTCGGGCTG
>JAJRCO010000324.1 GCA_028678905.1 Methanomicrobiales archaeon | reverse complement strand
GTACAAAAACCTGATTTTTTTTTTGTACAGGGTCGCATCCTGGCACGAATCAGAAAACCGGGGAAAAACTGTGCACGGGGAATAATACCTTGGTGCCCCCGTACGGGTTATTTTTCCAGTCATCCTGCCTGATGGGAATAAGAACCATCACCTTTAATAGGTAATCTCCCGAATCAGACCGAGGATTTTCATGCTCACACAGGATATCCCGAACGAATCTGGAGGAGAAGAATCCCCGGAACCCACACCCTTCCAGGAAAGGGTTGGACTGCATGCGCACAAAAAGGCAGATATCAGCGTCAAACACGTGATCCTTGTCTTGAGCGGGAAAGGAGGGGTCGGGAAGACCACCATCGCGGTGAACCTGGCAATGGCCCTCTCTTCACACGGGTATCAGACCGGGCTCATTGACCTGGACATCCATGGTCCGGATGTCGCCAAGATGCTGGGGATCGAGGGTGCAAAACTCGAGTCCATGGACATGAAGATCGAGCCCTTCCGCATCACCGGAAACCTCGGGGTGATATCCATGGCCTTTCTTCTTCCGGAATCCAGCACCCCTGTCATCTGGAGAGGGCCGATGAAGATGTCGGTCATCGAACAGTTCCTGGAGGATGTGAACTGGGGAGACCTGGATTTCCTGGTGGTGGATCTTCCCCCCGGCACGGGGGATGAAGCCCTCTCTATCATCCAGCTTGCACCCAACATCCGGGGTGCGGTTATTGTCACCACCCCTCAGGAAGTCTCGGTCCTTGATGTAACGAAAGCGGTGCGTTTCATCGAGATGATGAAGGTCCCTGTACTGGGGATCATCGAGAACATGAGCGGTATGACCTGTCCCCATTGCAAAGAGCCCATTGATCTCTTTGGCAAAGGAGGAGGGAAGAAAGCGGCGGAGGAATTAAAAGTCCCCTTCCTGGGATCGATTCCCATCGATCCGGAAATGGTCCGGGCAAGCGATGAAGGGAGGCCTTATATCCTTCGTCACACGGAATCCCCTGCCTGGAAGGCCATCAACGAGATCATGGAGAACCTGCTCGAACGAATTATAGAGATGGATCAGGAAACGACCAAACAGGAATGATTCCCATAGAGTGGAGTCGGATTTTTTTTTGCCCAGATATATCTTGTTTCACTATGTTTCCTGGAAATTTAAAGCACATATTTTGAAGTTTTCAGGTTCCGGCATTCACGTCAGGCATATCGTCGTGAGGTTGCTTCGCCCTTTCTATCGGGTATTTTCGTCATGATTCGCTTGGGTGTCCCTCCCTGGTTTCCTGCCGGGAAAGGAAGGTTAATGGTCCTCGGGACAGAGAGACTGTAACCAACTATGAAAAGTCCCTTCCACGTGATGCTTATCCCTACGCTGGGCTGTCCATCCCGGTGCAGGTACTGCTGGAGTTCCGAGGAAGGCTCCCCGGTGATGAGCATCGACACCGTCCGCCACGTAGTGGAATGGCTGAAAGATTTTCGAGACGATCAGCTCACCATCACCTTTCACGGAGGAGAACCTCTCCTTGCCGGAGCCGGGTTTTACCGGGAAGCGCTCCCTCTTCTCGCGAAGGGCCTCTCCCGCCTGAACCCTACCTTTGCCATGCAGACCAACCTGTGGAGGCTTACACCGGAGATCGCAGAGATTCTTGCCGCATATCAGGTTCCGCTCGGATCAAGTCTGGATGGTCCACAAGAGTTGAACGATTCCCAGCGGGGAAAAGGATATTTCGAAAAGACTATGTGGGGATACCAGATTGCCCTTGACCATGGCCTCAAGGTGAGCTTCATCTGCACGTTCACCGCGCCTTCGGTGCAACACCGTGAGGAGATCATCCGGTTTTTTATGGATCACGGATTTACCCTCAAGCTGCATCCCGCCCTGCCCTCGCTTCGCAGCCATGATCCGGCGAAATGGGCACTCCCCCCGGAAGAGTACGGAGATCTGCTCATCTATCTGCTGGATGCGTCCCTGGAGCATCTAGATATCCTCGAGATCATGAATATCAATGACCTGGTGAAAGGAGTGATGATCCGGCATGGCACCGTGTGTACGTTCGTGGACTGCATGGACAGCACCTATGCGGTAGGTCCGGATGGACGAATCTACCCCTGTTACCGGTTCGTGGGTATGGAAGCCTACGTCATGGGCCATGTCCAGGACCGGCCTACGCGGGAGCAACTAACGAATTCGCCAGCCGGTCAAATGCTGCAACACTACAAGACGAAGGTCGACCAGGTCTGCGGGGGGTGCCGGCATCGGGTCTACTGTCGGGGCGGCTGCCCGTACAACGCGATCGCTCCCAACGAAGGATCGCTAGAAGGTGTTGATCCCTACTGTGTAGCTTACAAAAGAATATTTGATGAAATCACCAGGCGCCTCGATGAGGAACTGTACGGATCCTGCGCACTGGAGAGATCTCCCTTCGCCTTCGGACCGAAGATGGGAGATATGCCCGGCATCATGGCCCTGATGCAGAAGATCGTGACGAAAAAGTGATGATTCAGCATCCGATAATACGATCCGACTTTTAAATATACACTAGTATATCTGTATATCTTTGCTCTTGGGTGAGATCGGGAGAGAACTCCGCACACAACTTCGTGTCATACTACTTTTTCTGAAAAACACCCATCCTCATATTCGCCCTCCCCGGTTCAGGACCAATAACAGACTAGATACTTCTTATTTCTCCAGGTAACAACCGATAAAATTCACTTTGGTTCCTGAAACGTACCAAAAAAAGAGTAAAATTAGGTTTTACCGGGCCGGAATGATGAGCGAGCGCTCGCCGGCAGGCATGAATTCGCGGATCGCACCGCGGGCAAACTCCTTCCGTGGTTCGGAGAAATCGAACACGAGGGACGGGTCTGCGAAGCAGATCTTGATCCGTGGGTCGAGCGACCAGGCATCGCCGCGGCTGAAGTGGGCTGCACCACAGATGGCGGCGTATTCTCCTTGATGTCCGACGTTCATCGCGTAGTTGGGGTAGTTCGCACCACGGAGCTCACCAATGCACCCTTCGTCCGGGCGGATGGCGAGTGAGTTGGCGGAACCACACTGGTCCTGCAGGTCGTATCCGAAGAATCCGAGACGTGACCATCCTTCCTTGTGCAGGAGCATAGCCAGGTACCAGCCGTTCAGGCCGGCGTTGGAGTTCCCAGTCGCAATGGCAGTGGTCAGACCGGTACAGGCAGCGATGACCGACGCACGCTGGGAGCCCCCGAAGTGGTCTTCGAGCGCAGTCGGGAACATCTCGTAGTTCTCCATCGCGTTCAGGGCGACCTCCGTTGAGATCTCGTTCACGATGTCCTGGGTAGCTTTTATCTTATCCTTGGGCGAGGGGTTCTTCCAGTCTACTTTGTACTTGGACTTGATCAGGTCCATTCCGTAGTAGGTGAACTCGTCCAGGATGTTGTCCGTGTACGCGGCGGTCGCATACTGGGTGAAACCGACACCACCGGACATGTAGGAACCGAGCCAGATCTGGTCGAACAGCATGGTTCCTGCCGCGACAACTTCAAGACCAGCTTTTGCCGGATCGTGGGGATACTTCCGGTCGGTCTGGATCATATCGGAGAAGGCTCCGAATTTCAGGCCACCGGGTTCGTTAGGCCCACGGGCACGGCGTGCGGGCAGAAGGTTTGCCATTTCGATCAAGCCGGCGTGCTTGGCGGCGAACGCAAGGTCCGCGACCGCGGCTTCACCGGCGCACATGTGGTAGGCGGCGATGAAGGACATACCGAGCTGCATCGCAGACCAGCGGGAGGAGGTACCTCCATCGCAGATCCTCGACACGGTGGTCGGGATGTGAATGGCCTGCCAGAGGGACTTGCCTACTGCGGCTTTTAGCTGCTCCGCCTGTTTTGCCGGGAAGAGCTTGTTCACGTTGATCAGGAACTGGGGTTCGATGGAGTCCGCCATCTCATCATCACCGGTGAAGACTTTTACGTAACAGTCATCAGTGAGTGCGGGATGGGTCTCGACCATGTGTTCCTGCACAACGGCCGCACCAGGCATAGCGTGGTTCAGCACGTGGAGGAACTCGTTGATGGTTTCCGGAGTAACCTCCTTACCAAGACGCTTCTGCAGGGTCTGGTGGGCGAGGTCCATCGAAACGATAACCGTCCGGCGGATATCATCCCACATCTGCTGCATCGCGGCATTGTTCACGAAGTGCAGGTCGTCACCCTCAACGAACACACCGGTCGTGCTGACCTCATAGGAGGTAAGCTGGCGCTGTCCGAGGGGAATACCACCGAGGTGGCAGCGGACGGGGTCATACGCAGAAATGCCACGAGCCAGAGCTACTGCCTGACCCTCTTTGATAAACTCCCTCTTTCGTGGGGACTGGGCTAGGCCGAGTCTCTTGTAGACCGTCTTTCCTGCTGCAATGTCCTCTCCTGCGAACTTCTCTTTCAACGACTTGAGGAATAATTTCTGGGCTCTCTCGATTTTCGCCATTTTCGTCACCTCACTCCATCGGCATGAAGCCGTACTTGGTCCTCAGGGAGTGGACACGCTGGACCCATTCGACATATTCCTTGTCGTCGCGGAAGGCGGTGCCACCATTCATGTTATAGATGGTGGTGTGCGCCTTGAGCCACTTGTCGTCCATCGGCTTTCCGAGGTCAATAGATTTGTCGAGGGGTTCCCCGATCTGGTTCTTCACGTACTTGACAGTCTTGCTCTTAACGTCAAAGATGCGGCGCTGGAGCATGTCGAACATCATGCCGTTCTCGTCAAGACGTAGCGAGTGCCCGTGTACGGTTGCGCCACGGATGCCAGTCCTGGCAGCATCAAGGAGCTCGGTTTCGACAAGTTCCTTCGCGACCTTTTCGAGATCACGCTCACGGCACTCCACAATCTGACGTCCTGATAGCGTCCCCGGGTCAACGCCACGGTAACGCCAGGATTCGAGATAGCTCCGGAGGTAGGGGTGGCAGGGGGCGAACCACATCGAGTCGGTAAACTGGATGTAACGGACGCGATCGCCGGCCTTTGCTCCATCAAGTGGTACAACTATCTTGCGGATGGGGCACTTGGGCTCACCGGCCTCTGCGAGAGGTGGATGAGCGGTTGGGTACGCCGAACCGGGTGCACGGTGTCCCATCAGGAGGACAACATCCTCATCGGTTACGTCGCGAATCTTCTGGAGCTTGTATCCGGGATTCATAAACTTGCGCCGGTTCTCGGCAACAGCGGTTGTGCCCGGTCCAAACTGGGGCTTGTATGCCATTTTTCAATCACCTTTTGTTTTTGTTATTCTTCATTACCTTCATGACAGCCCGAATGACGTCCGCAAGATTTTCCCTTGTAGGGGTCTGTCCGCGGGTGACGCCGCTTATGATAGCCATCACGGTTCCTTTCGTCTTCACTTTGTCGGGTGGGGGAAGCACATAAGCGGTCTTCACCCCTTCTTTTGCCAGATCTTCATAATCGACCGGAGCCTGGGAGACGACGATGGCGGGGATATTGACATGTTCAAGAATAAATCGCACTTTCTGTACGACATGGGATCGCACATTCCCGTGATGGAGAATGGCGACTTTGTGATTCTCGATCTGCTGGATCTCTTTTTCGGTGAGACCGAAATAAGCACCCAGCACCGCGCCCGCGACCCGGCCGGAATCGCTCGGAAGTCCACTCCCGGTGTTCAGCACTAGGGTGGAAACACTGAATTCCACACCTTCCCTCCGCAGAGCGGAGGTGATGTCGCAGACTGGTTTGGTCACATGTCTTCTGCCCGGAGACATCCCTACGACGATCACATCAGGGTATCTGCTCTCAGAGATGGTTCCGCGCTGGGCGATCCCGCCCCCCTTTCCCATCCCCATGCTTTCACGGCAGTCTACTACCTGCGTGACTCGTCCGATAGGCACTTATTTGCCTCCCTGGATGATAATCGGGCATCCTTTGCCTTTCACATCGGTCATTCCCAGCAATGTCTCATCCATTTCGGGACCATATCTCGCATAATCCGTGGTCGTCGGAATGGATTTCATAAACCGGCCTTTCTGGATCTGGTAGGAGAATTCCGTGAAGACGCGGTCACATATCTCCTTGATCTCTGGAATCACCTGATCATTCGGCAATTCACAGATAATGACACCGACCTGTACCTGCAATGGTACATCCTCTCCCTTCACCTTGATCGTCTTTCTGCCTTCATGGGGATTTGGAATCCCCTTGGCAGGCCCGTAGGGGACCTCGGCCGGGAGACGGGGTCCATTGAGGACCAGCCGTCTTACTTTCCCGAGGTCGCAGATCCCGTTCAGGAGCCGCTCAATGGTTGATGGGCTGAGGAGGCGGGCAGGTACGATTCTGATCTGGGGATATGCTACTTGTTCGGTCATTCGGGATTCAAATTATTCAGACGCCCTTGGCGATAGCCTGGATGGGCATCTTGAATTCATCGATCTGTCCGAAGGTGTCCTGGTAGACTTTCGCGGTCTGTTCGGGTCCGAACATCTGGGTGCCACCATCAAGAGCGCATGCGACGCACACGCACGGGATAGCAAAGCCTGCCGAGTGCCGGGTAACGATATGGTTACCGTTGAACACACCGGGGCCGCCGCCACCATAGATAGAGTGGCTGAAGAACGAGAACCCGACTGCAGTACCCATCACACGGCCGTAGTCGCAGCTGGGGAGACCAGTCTCATGCTCGAGCAGGTCATTGAAGTACAGCAGGGTTGAAGAAACCGCCTGAGCGAAACGTCCTGCACCACAGTTCACCATGGTTGCTGCCATGGTTCCGGCTGCGGCATAGGCATTCCACATCATGGGGTCCTTTGTCTCGTAGAAGGTGAAGTATCCACCTTTCTTTCCGGCCTTGATGACCTTGTCTTCAAGGGCACGCTCCACGACGGACTGGACCACGGTTCCCATGGTTCCGGTCTTACCGTTGGACTTTACCAGGTCATACACCATGTTGTTGGCGTTCAGTCCCTGGTAGGCATACCCAAGCAGCTGGGCACGCTCGAAGGGTCCGATGGCCATTCCCATCTCGAACTCTCCTGCCTGCTCAAAGGTACAGGACAGTGCTGCGGTCTGCATCGCGTTGCGGTGGGTCATCATCGCAACGATGTTTGCGCTCACGTTTCGGAGAGAGTATCCGAGACCTTCGTTGTTCTGGGGGATGGAGAGCACAGTGATGATATTACCGCCCTGCATATCCATGGTCTGCGGGTACGCACCCCATACGACGGATTTTACCATGGGGCCGTCGAACATGCCCACATCGTACTGCTCAATGATGGCCTGGGTGGTCGCGCTTGCAACCGCGGTGCTTGCTGCATCATAGGTGGCTGCGGCCGCCATGCGGGCAGAGGGCACTTCGATAAGCAGCAGCTTTCCGCCACCGACTTTCGTCACCTTGGTGTCGTCACCGTCTTCGACCGAGACGAGCTTCTTGATCTTGTCTGCGATCGTATCGACATCCTTTACCAGATTCAGGTTCAGGCTACGGCCGGGAACGATACCCTTGCCCATCGCGCCTGTCTTGACACCGTTCTCAATACCGGCAAGGTTGACGGCAACGGTCTTCTTGGTAAGGTCAATGATCTTCTTGATCGCAGGATTAACCAGCGGGCTGACCTTCTCGAGGGCAACCTTGCTCTTCAGGAGCTTGCCCTCATCGTCATAAAGGTCACATGTTTCCTTGTATTTCGCCATATTTTTTTTCTCCATTTTGGTAATTCAAATGCACACTACAATCGAGGAACTGAATATCGAGTACTTCACGTACGCTGATGATAGATGGCGATCACTACTGCACGTCCCCTCATGGGACATATCCATATAACCCGTCCCCGGCATATATACATTACTATTTTTTTAGAATTTATTTTTTATAATAAATGGCGAATAATAATTAATAAGGACGATAAATTAAAATAATAAGAGATATTCGTTTTTAAAGAAAATTATCGTTATTACAATTAGATAAAAGAGTAGCACAATGTATTACTAACCAGTGCTGGGGTGCATAAAACCCCATGCGCTGCGGTTCGAAAAGATTATTGTTTGAGATAGAGTTTCGCGTACTGGAGCTGTCCCTTCCGCTTGGGGTGCCGTTCCGCGGTATCTCCCTCAAAGAGGGCGAATTTGCCTTTCATTCCCTCGACTTCTTTTTCCAATTCCTGGCGGTAGATGTAGCCGGGGAGCATCACATCGATGGTGCCAAAGACGTAGATCTCGCCCTGCACCATCTGGCCGCCCACCTTGCTCTTCGCGTTTCCCTTGATGATGATGGTGCCGCCTTCCGCGTGCGTGCCAACGAATACATCCACATCGCCGTCCACGACAATAGTGCCGCCATTCATGAAGTAGCCGAGATCGGAGCCGGCATTGCCCTTGATGTATATTTTCCCTCCCTGCATGCCGCGCCAGTCGCCGCGATAGGCGGCGCCCAGATAATCTCCGGCATTTCCGTCAACGAGCAGTTCTCCGCCCCGCATTCCGACACCGGCGAATGCCTGGACGTTCCCTTGCACATGGATTTTTCCTCCTGCCATCCAGCCACCAACATACTGGTCCGCGCTCCCTTCCACCTCGATCTCGCCCGCGGTCATCTTCATGCCGATGTACTTCAGCCGGGAGGAGTCTCCTTTGATCACGATGCGCGTTTCAGCGGCAGAAGCGCCTGCTGCGCCGGTCACCGTGAAGAACTCTCCCAGGGGATGCTCGGTATTTCCCACATACACGGGAAGTGCCGCGATCTGCTCGGTGGACTTACCGGCAAACATGTCCGGCGTGATGTTGTTCACCTCAAGGTAGAGGTCAGATTGTTTCTTGGGGGTAAGTGTTACAGTGTTCATACCTCTACCTCCTACTAAGTGGCATCCACCTCAATAGCCAGCGGGTTCGGGATGAAGTGTTTCCCGTGCACCTCGTAATTGCCCTTGGTGACAGTGTAATATTTCACGAACTTCTCCTCGATATCCCGCATCACCTGGGGATTCTCTTCCACTTTCGCGTGAACCCAGAGGGTGCGCTTGTTCCCATTAGAGACGATCTCACCATCCTTGATGATCTTTTCTCCGGTCTTGAACAGATACTGCACCGTACTAAATGCCTTTTCGATCTCGTCCGGGCTGTTCTCCTTTTCAGGGTTGAAGTTGTACACCGCTACATCTGCATCGAGCCCGGGTTTCAGCCCGCCATACATATGAGAGAGCCCGAGTGCCTTTGCAGGACCGGCACGGGTCATGGCAGCGACTTCGTAAAGGGTCAATTCGCGATCGAAGGACGCGATCTCAGAACCGTTTACCACCTTGTCGCTGTTCTTGAACGCCTTGATCTGTTCATCCCGTGCCTTCTGGCTCATCAGCCACTTCAGGATGCGCGGGTACCGGGTGAACGGTCCGGCATTCGGATGATCGGTGGTGATGAAGCAGCGCATGGGATCCTTGGAGAGGAGCGCGATCTCAAGACCGATCGCCCACTGCACTCCGCACACGAAGATATCCGGACTGTAGACATAGGGGACAACCCCCGCTGCTGTTTCCAATTCTACGTCCACATTGGCCCACTTCAGATGGTTCAATTCGGTGAGGTGATGTTCGAACGGGCCGTCCGCTGTCATCGTGGTGGTCTCATCCAGCGTCACAAATCCCACGTCGACGGTGATATTCTTGTGTTTGTTCACGTAATCCATGATGGGGCGGGCCTTGGATTCGAAGTTCGCCCATTTATCCCCGCCGTAGGAATGGAACTGGATGTGGGTGTGGTGAAGTACCTGCTCACGGTGGAACTTGTTCTTCGCTTTATGGCCTTCCGCTGCCTTCAGGGTATCCAGGGTGGTAGTGTAGTTCCCCGGGTTCCCGAGGTTATTTCCATGGATATGCAGAGAATGCGGGAGCCCAAGGAGTTCATTTGCCTCGATGAGCCCCGTGGTGATCTCCTGCGGGGTCACATCGAAATAGGGCACCGGATCGGTGACCTGAAGGCAGTTCAGTCCCCAACCCCATGCTTCGGTACCGCCCGGATTCACGCTCTTGATGGCAAATCCTTTTGTCGCCTCCAGGAGCCAGGCAATGTAGGCCGCAGTATTGTTGATCTCCCTGTTCTTGATATACTCAAGCACAAACCAGTTGTTACCGAAGACGGGATAGGCGCCCTCGTCGATGATGGGGGTGTCCCGCATCTCTTCATGCACATGCCGGGCAAAGAGTGGGGGCATCGCCGCTTCCATCGCGGTAGTGTAGCCAAGCCGTGCGTAATTATACCCGGTCTTGTAGGTGGTGGGGATAGAAAAGCCGCCTTCCATGCGGGTGTTCATATGCGTAGGAGTTGCTTTCAGGCCCGCAGTCGCATTGAAGAGTTTGTCTTCGGGCCGGTAGATCCGCCCCACATTGACCTTGGGGCCTGCGATGTGGGCGTGGATCTCCAACCCGCCTGCCATCACCGTCTTTCCGCTTGCATCGATGACCTTCGGCTTCTTCACCGCATCGGTCTCGACGATCTTCCCGTTTTTAATGGCGACGTCAGCCACGTCCCCTTTGATCTTCAGGGTGGGGTCAAATACAAATCCATTCTTGATGAGAAACTCGGTCATGCCTTCACCCCTTTCAGTTCTTTCACCCGTATGAGCACACGCTCCAGGAACTGCTCATCCGTGAGCACTCCTTCCGGCGGGTCCACCACTTTCCGCGTGTCGATGGGGACATTGTCCATGCGATATGCATTGCCTCCTACCTCGATCCCGACAAACGCCACAGGTACGTGGAGTTTCGAGACCTCGGTTGTGGGTGTGATGTGCGGATCGACGGCCACTGAGGGCAGGCTCGCGATTCGCTTCACCGCACTGATGGGGAAGTGTGCACCAGGGTCGCTTGCGATGGTGAAGACACTATCCACCTCTCCCCGGATGAGGAGATCAATGGAAGACGTATCCCCGGGATTGTAGCGTGCATAACCCCGCGAGAGATCCACGCTATAGGGGAACCCAAACTGCCAGGCAAGCACTTCGCCCGATCCGGTAACGTTGTAGTGTCCCCGCATGGGCATGATGCTGAACTTGGTGTATTCGTTCAGATCCTTGGTGAGCGAAATCGCGGCGTCGATGTTGTGGTTCTTCCCCAGGGTCTGGGTCACGCCCATTCCGAAGAAAATGATCCCGAACCGGCCGCTCTTCATCAGCTCCGCTCCCTCATAGATCCGCTCTTTGGGAATTCCGGCGACCACGTCGGGCAGCCATTCCCCTTTCAGAGCGGTACGGAAGGCTTGCAGGAGTTCATAGTCCCGTCCCTGCTCCACCTGGTAGTACACATCCGCGAGTTTCGAGGTGTCGGAATGGCGGGGATCGACCACGATGAGCTTCCGGCTCTGTGACCCTTTGCCAGTAAAGAACCCGCGGGGGAAGATGGAATAGCGGCTCATGTGTCGGGGATGGGCATGGGCCGGGTTACATCCCCAGAAGAGGATGCGGTCCGCCCGGTTCTTGATCTCCCCCAGAGTGCAGGAGGGGATACCCACATCCTGTACCGCGATCAGGGTGGTGCCATGGCACACCGCCGCGGTGTTGTCTACTACCGCACCGACAGCTTCCGCGATCTCGTGCCCGATGCTCTGGGCCTCGCAGTTGGTGGAGGACCAGCCATACATCAGGGGTTTCTTCGCGTTGGCCAGCATCTGGGCGGTGTATTCCACCGCTTCATCATAACTGACTTCCTTGTAGGTGCCGTCAGCCTGCTGCATACGGGGGCGCACGGGCCTGTCTTTCGCCATCGCATGATGGAACTTCTCGTTCCCGATGGCGCAGGCGTTGAAAACTTCCAGGATCTTCTTTCCGTCGTCGCTCACGGTGACCTCTATATCGTCGCAGAGAGTCCCGCAGAAAGGACAGATCACATCGGTTATGGTCTTGGTCATACCTTGGCACCTCGCACCGCTTCCTGCACCACCCGGATTCCGTCCAGCACTTCTTCGCTGGGGGCCGGCTCCACTTCGATGGGGGTACCTTTGAACGTGGGCATGCCGGTGGAGTAGGTACGCGGATTCACAACTTGGTTTGCCCAGGGGCCCATGGGGATAAACGCGATCCCCGGATGAGGCCCCTGGGTAGCTTCTACGGCCTTCACGATCACGTGGCCATACGCACTGGTCACCCGCACATTGGTATTGCGCCAGGCGCCCAGCTGTTTGAAATCCACGGGGTCGATCTCGATGATCCCGCAGGCTTCGCGATAGGAGGGCTTTTCTTTTCCTGCCTCGATCGCGACCCCCTGCTGGATGGTGCGGCCGGAGATCAGATTAAGGGTGATCTTGGGCAAGAGACCACCTCATCGTCTCTTGGTGAGCTGTGGGATGGGGCTCGGGCCCAGCTCCTTGACGGTGTTGACCACGTCTTCGATAACTTTTGCCCACTTCGCACCCTCAGACGCCGAAACAAAGGTCATACGGAGCCTTTTATCCTCCAACCCGATGCCCTTCAGGAGGCTCTTCATCACGAACATCCGCTTTGCTGCTTTGTAATTCCCTTCCAGATAATGACAGTCTCCGAAGTGGCATCCGGATACCAGCACCCCGTCCGCGCCATCGATGAATGCCTTCAGGATGAACAGGGGGTCCACCCGGCCGGTGCACATCACCCGGATGATCCGCACATCGGGCGGATACTGGGTGCGGGCTGACCCGGCGAGGTCGGCTCCCGCATAGGAGCACCAGTTACAGAGAATGCCGATGATTTTGGGGTTCCAGTCTTCGGCCATTACCGCTCACCTCCTACCAGGAAAGCATCGATCTGTGCCACGATCTGCGGCGTAGCGAAGTGCTGCATCCAGATGGCACCACCCGGACAGAATGCTCCGCAGGTACCACAACCTTTACATTTCGCCTCCGTGACTTGCATGACTTTTTTACCACCACCCTTTTCCACCAGCGAAAGCGCCTGGTAGGGGCAGAGGTTCACGCACATGCCGCATCCGGCGCACTTTTCCTCGATACACTGGGCAAAGTAGGGCTCGAGCTCCACCTCTCCCTTGTGGATGGGGATACTGGCGGCGGATGCAGCTCCTTCCGCCTGGGCAACCGCGTCAGGGATATCTTTCGGTCCCTGGCAGACGCCGGCAAGGTACACACCGGCTGTGGTGGTACCACAGGGGTTCAGCTTGGGATGAGCTTCCAGCAGCCATCCGTCCTGCGAACAGGAGACACCGAAGAGTTTCCTCGTCCGGTCCGTGTCCGCAGAGGGAACGACTGCGGCGGCAAGGACCACCATGTCCAGTTCCATATCGACAGGGCGGGCGAGCATAGTGTCTTCAGCATACAGATGCAGGTTCTTGGTCCTGGGATCCTCGAGGATGTTCGCGACACGCCCGCGAATGAACTTTGCTCCTTCTTCCTGGATACGGTAATAGAACTCCTCGTACATCTTCCCGAAGGAACGGATATCCATGTAGAAGATGTACGGAATCGCACCAGGGATCTTTTCGATGATCTGATGGGCGTGTTTCAGGGAATACATGCAACAGAAGCGG
>JAJRCO010000109.1 GCA_028678905.1 Methanomicrobiales archaeon | reverse complement strand
GTTTTTGGTATAGGTTCGGGAGAGGCCTTTGCAACGGTCATTGGACCACTTATTGAAGTGCCCGTGCTAATCAGCCTCGTCAATGTTGCACTATTCTTTAAGGGGCGGTGGTTCTCATTAAATTCTTAATGCTGGCATTTAATTTCCATTGCCATAGGGGGGTTCTGATATGGGAAGAGGATTATCACTGCTGCAAAAATGGATTTTAGTGCATGCCCTTGAGAATAGACAAAATGAACCTTCACGAGAAATATCCAGCGGAGCGGATCTGTATACTAAGGAAATTCTTGCGGGATTTTTCGGATTCCCAATTAAAAAGGAATGCAAGAATGAGTCCACCAATCCACAAGAGACCTTTGCAGATCAATTATTTTTCATGCATGTGGTGGGTAAGAAAAAGGATCGATCTGCCATAGCAACTATCTCAAGGTCGGTATCTCGCCTACAGGAAAAGGGATTAATTCATTTGATACAAGGGACAGCCCGAGGGTCCGGCGTGACATTGACTGAGAAAGGTATGCAGATCGCATCTGATTTTAAATTCGTATGGCCCAAATAGGGTTTTCCTGGATATTAACTGATCATCTTCCTCTTCATTCCGATAAATCATCTCGCCAAGATACCCATCAGATCTTATATCACATTTAAATTTTCAGGACAAACCTGTGCTCTCCTGAGAATCTTTATATACAATGAGATGCTTTGGACAGTTCTGGCGATCTACATGATCGGTGAAATGGTTTGGGAACTAACAGGTAAAATTGTGGGACAGCGCCTTGTCAAGTGGCATTATGGCGGGGAAGTGAAGCTCGAGAGGACCATTGAGGCAAAAGGAAAGGTTTTCGGAGAAGAAGTTACCTTCTTGGCCACGACCTGGTCAAAGGAAAGGCCCCAGGGAGGCATGTTCACAAAAGGTCATGGTATCATGATGACCAAAAAGGGCGAGAAGGTCATGCTGCAGGGTGCGGGCATCAGTACATCAAAGGTGGGTCCGGTGGGGAGCCTTCGGGGATCTCGTTATGCTCAGACAAGGGCACCATCACTTTCACGGCTCAATAATGTAGTCTTGGTCTTTGAGATCGAGATAGGGGCAGATGGTTCCTACAAGGACAAGACATGGGAATGGAAATAACATCAATCAGTAAAACCTAAAATAGTAAATTTCTCCCTTTTTCTAACATTAACTGGCATCGACCGGCGATGTGATAGCCAGGCAAAGACATTTTCTGTCCGTCCACCGGATATGGATAATAATTATTGTTGCAGTAAGTGCTATGGCCACGCTGGGGACCGAATTCTTGGCTGGGACACCTTAGAATTTGATGGAACAAAACCCGAGGAGACGCAATGAGCGGCAATCACAAAGTTTACTCTTCATCACATGCCAAGTCCCTCGATGGACGGTTACGGCGACTCCTGTTTCAACCAGATCGGTTTGTTGACCGGTACGTCAGAGCCGGCGATACTGTCCTTGATATCGGCTGCGGGCCGGGCTTTTTTACCCTTGCCATGGCGCGAAAAATTGGTGATTCTGGACTGGTAATCGCGGTGGATATCCAGGACGAAATGCTGGATATTCTTAAGAAGAAAGCCCAAAAGGAAGGATTAATCTCCCGCATCCGCCTCCTCAAGGCCGAACCCCAATCTCTGGGCCTTACAGAACCGGAGCATATTACAGTTGCGTTTGCATTTTATGTGGTTCACGAAGTCCCTGATATAGCCCGGCTCATGCGGGAGGTTTTTACTCTCCTGGTCCAGGGCGGAACATTTCTCATCGTTGAGCCGAAGTTCGTCGTTTCCGCTGCGGAGTTTGAAAAAACAATCTTGATGGCTATCTCGGCCGGATTCCGCAGAGTCAGTTCACCTTCCGTTTTTCTGAGCCGTGCAGTGCTGCTCAGAAAAGATGGGGCCGTTTTTCATGAGAATAATAAATAACGCTGACTGAAAGAAGATAGGGTTTTCAAAGAGAACGCTGCATCACCGAAAAAGAAGCCGCGGGGAATACTCCGTTCACGATTAACAGGCATGTGATGAAGAGATTGGAGAATAGTTTCAGAATAATAAAAAACAAGGTATCTATCATTATCCCTATTTTATTAGATAAGACGATGAAATTGTACCTTGATCAATCATGGAGAAAAAAACCCTTACGACAAACCAGGGAGTTCCAGTTGCTGATAACCAGAACTCACTCACGGCCGGACAGCGCGGACCTGTTCTCCTGCAGGATGTTCACCTGATCGAGAAATTGGCGCACTTCGATCGGGAGCGGATTCCGGAACGCGTGGTGCACGCAAAAGGTGCCGGTGCTCATGGGTATTTTCAGGTCTACAAAAGTATGGCACCCTATACGAAAGCAAAATTTCTTCAGGACCCAAAGAAAAAGACACCAGTATTCGTCCGGTTCTCTACAGTTGTAGGGGCACGTGGGTCAGCGGATTCTGCAAGGGATCCCCGTGGATTTGCCGTGAAATTCTATACTGAGGAAGGCAATTACGATCTCGTAGGCAACAACCTGCCGGTCTTCTTCATCCGGGACGCCATCAAATTCCCCGACATGGTGCACTCGTTCAAACCGGCGCCTGACACCAATATACCGACGAGTTCATCGGCCAACAGCCGGTTCTGGGACTTTATCTCTCTTACGCCGGAATCCACCCATATGATCACCTGGCTTTTTTCCGATCGCGGAACGATTAAGAGTTACCGGAAGATGGAGGGATTCGGCGTAAATACCTACATCTGGGTGAATGACAAAG
>JAJRCO010000033.1 GCA_028678905.1 Methanomicrobiales archaeon | reverse complement strand
GCAACTAACATACAAGCAACTGGTGGCTCAGAGCGGCCTGCCCCCGCGGACAGTCCGTTATGCACTCAAGAAATTGAAGGATAACGGTCTCATCGCGGAAAAGTTCAACTTCCAGGACGCACGTCAGATCATCTACCTGAAAAGGGTCGGCATCGCAGTCACCGCCTGATCGTCGTGGATCATCCTCTCTTTTCTTATCTCCGTATCCGGAAGAAGTACAGTCCTGCCAGCACAAGGATCACCAGGCCGGCTGTTTCCAGCTTCATGAAATCGATTCCGGTAGCAGGCCCGTCTGTGGAAGCGTTCCAGTCGTCATTGAATACCTTCTGATAGTACGCGCCCACTCCGGGATGCTCTATGATCACTCCCGCCTCCCGGTTGAAGGATGGCGATTGTTCGTTCCAGTTGACACTGCTGATGAGCACGTGCTCCCCGTCGACGATCACCCCCTTGTTATGAATTTTATCCAGGTGATTATTCTTCAGATCCGCGCAGCGGGCGGTTATCGGGATACCCTCTGTTCTCCCCAATTCGTTGATATAAGCGGCCATCTCATCGTTGTCCTGTGCTTCATTGATGTTAAACCAAGAGGAATCAAGGAGTACACGGACCACCACCCCCCTTCTCGCTGCCTGGATGGCCTCCTCCAGAAAGGGATTGGGAGTGTTGTGGGAGTAGTTCTTGACATACGCCTGCTCGATATCCACACTCAGCCGGGCCCGTCCGATCAGGTCTGGAATTAGCATGCTCGTATCAGGGGCAAGAACGGTGGTGACCCGTGCTCCGGTGAACTCCTGCGAAGGAAACTCGACCGTATACTCGGCTGGAGTCGTGGTGAGACAGGTTGATGGCCGGGGTTGGAACAGGGTAACATCATCACCGGCAATGTCCCAGTCGAAGACCTGCTGGAAATACTCCGCCATGCGGGGGTCGCGGAGGTAAACCCCCCACCCGCGGTTCCCAAACCTTCCGGGAAGAGGGAACCCATTATCGTTAAAATTCTCGCTCGCAATCA
The DNA here is from genome assembly GCA_028678905.1 of Methanomicrobiales archaeon. Lineage (GTDB taxonomy): Archaea > Halobacteriota > Methanomicrobia > Methanomicrobiales > JACTUA01 > JAJRCM01. Next base: position 7,182 of record JAJRCO010000033.1, on the reverse strand, counting down.
GGACCCCGGTATCATCCACGATCACGTATTTCGCGTGATCGAATTGGTACTTGGCATGTGTGGTCCCATTGGTCTCCATCACCCGCAGGGTAACCCCCTGATCGGCGAGGGTCCGCAGGGCGCAATGTTCTTCGGGAAGGATCCCGCCGACCGGACCTCCTTCCAGCAGGAACTCCTCCTCCACCCCTCTTCGCTGTGCCTCTAGGAACAGGGACGTGATCTTCAGACTGGAAAATTCGTAGATATTTACCCGGAGACTGCGGTCCGCCTCTGAAACTGCCTCTGCAAAGACCTCATAGGAACTATCGGGCGAAACAAAGGCGGTTAGCGTAACATTTTCAACAGTGAGAGTCGTAAACCGTGACTGACCGATAGAAAGGGGGCGGGGATCCCACCGCCCATCCTCCCAAAAATGGACCTGACCTTCCCGGGCGGTGACTTCTTCCGGCCAGGATACCTTCTGGAGGAGAACTCCATCCTGGTAGAGAAAGAGCTGATCCCCAGCATTACTCATCTGGAACCTTCCACCTCGAATGACATCCGGTACCGAGGGGGAGGTATCATACAGCTCAAAATCGGGATTGACGCCATGTACCTGTCGGAACGCGACTCCCTGCAGGGCCACGGTGATCCGTCCCGCAACACTGCTGTGGTCGGGAAACCGGAACCCTCCCTCCCCATCCGAGATAGTGATCCCGTCCAGCACCGTATTCCCCTCTATTACCAGATACTCGTCTGTATCCTGGGGGACGTAGGTATCGGGATAAAACTCCACGATGGAGACGCAGAGAGCGGGGTGTACGAGGAAAAAGAGGAGCATCAGGAGAAGGATCACGCGCATGTTCAGAAGTTGGACGCCCCGGACTTTATACATTGACGACTCAATCCTGAGTATGGATCCCCTGGTTCTGAAGATGGGAGGAAGTCTCCTGGAATCCGTTCCGGAGATAGTGCGGGTGATCGGGATATTTCCCGGCGCCCCGATACTCGTAGTCCCCGGAGGGGGCCCCTTCGCAGAAAGGGTTAGGGAGATCGGGCCTCCGCAGGACGAAGCCCATTGGATGGCCATCGCGGCCATGGAACAATACGGATGGTTCATCTCCTCGTGGGGTCTCCAGGCTACAGATTCCCTCCGGGTACCTGCATCCCCCCGTGTTTTCCTTCCCTATCGTTCCATGAGGGAACGGGATCCCCTGCCCCACACCTGGGATGTTACCTCAGATACCATTGCCGCATGGGTCGCCTACACCCTCCAGGTGGACCTGGTCGTCTTAAAGCCGGTCGATGGCCTGTACCAGGAGGGGGAACTCCAAGACCGCATCGGGAAGGCATTCTCCTGTTGTGAAGTCGATGCCTCCTTCCTTCCCTATGTGCTCTCGCACCGAATACGCTGTACCGTCCTGAATGGAAACTCACCTCGTCGTCTGGAAGACTTCCTTCGGGGAGATCCCGTTCGCTGCACCCGGGTCGAAACAACATTTTAATTGGTCAGGGAGCGACGTTATAGGATAGCTAGAGGAGTTACCATCATGGAAATTGGGAAATGTACATCCTGCGGTGCCCCGATTGCCGAGCAGGGAGCCACAGAATTCGGATGCCCGGAATGTGGTGCACGGATATGCCGCTGCTTCCGGTGCAGACACCAGAGTGTCCTTTATATCTGCCCGGCCTGCGGATTCCGGGGGCCATAACCATGGGCGCCGTCGTCGCCATTCTGCGGGTAATGCCGGAATCTGTGGACGTGAATCTCGAAGAGCTGAAGAAGGCAATTCGGACCAGGGTCCCCAGTGTTCAGGATATCGCCGAAGAACCTATCGCCTTTGGATTGAAAGCTCTGAAAGTCGCGGCAATCGTGGGCGATGATGAAGGGGGAACTGAACCCCTGGAACTGGCACTTGCGGCTATTGACGGGGTTGCCAGCGCAGAAACGATCGATCTCAACCGGATGTTGTAGACCGTTACACTTTTAATTTTTCCAGCACTTCCTGCGTGAATAACCGGATCTTTTCCGCCGATTCCCGGAACGCGAGAACCTCTTCTTCTTCGAGGCGGATGGGAACAGGAAATACACCACTACGGTTGATGCGGGCGGGTACCCCGATGCAGACATCCCGGATATCGTGTACTTCGCTCCGGATGTAGCTGGACACGGTGAGGATGCGGTTCTCATTTCCCAGCACCGTGCGCACCAGGGTCGCAATCGCTTCCCCGGGTCCGTAAACGGTGGACCCTTTCTTCTTGATGATCATCTCTCCGGAGGTTTTAACCGTATCTACCATCCGATCCAGGTTCAGACGAGAATATGCGGGAAGGTTACTGATGCGTATACCACCGATGGTGGTCGCCGACCATAACGGAACCATACTCTCTCCGTGTTCCCCAATGATTCGGGTGTGGACTTCACTCACGTGAACGTGAAGCTTTTCCGCGATAAGGGATTTTAGGCGCATGGAATCCAGATGCGTACCCAGTCCGAATACCCGTTCTGGATTGAGGCGCGAATAGCGAAGGGCAACCGCGGTCATCACGTCGACTGGATTGGTGACCATAAACAGGATAGTATTTGGCGCTAGCTCACTGATCTGCTCGGCCATAGGGGCCACGATTCGCGCGTTCTGCATGGCCAGATCGAGACGATCTTGTCCAGATTGGCGCGGGATGCCGGCCGTACAGATGATCACCATCGACCGATCTACATCTTCCAGATCGGTACTCCAGGCAATGTCCGTTGCATCACCCCGGGCTGCAAAGGATTCAGACAGGTCCCGTACGAGACCATCGAGATATTCCTCTCTCCCTTCCCTTCCGATGAGCATTAGTTCATCCACATACGGAATATGGGAAAGGGTATGCGCAGCAAATGCTCCCAATCGTCCGGTGGCACCGAGGATAGTGACTTTAACCATATTTCATCGACAGATGGGGACACGTCGTCGGTTGGAACAGCGCATTCGTGTTCACCGAAACACCCCTTCTCCACCCCGCTACCCCGTGGGCGCCGAATGTTCGCGGTAAGTCTGCTCCCTTCCGGGCCTGAACCGGTCTCCACGACAACAGGTCGCCGCTCCCTACGGAGCTTTGATCCCTGTCCACCGGCCTCACAGGACGAGATATCTACGTTGGAATGCTCCCGTATCCCACGGACCGCACGAGCCGTCCTCGGACTTCGCCCCCCGCATGCCGGCGGTTTCGGGTCACAGGTGACGTCGAACCACCCGGGCTAGTCCCCACCATTATACTGTCTCATCAGGGAATAAATACATCCCCGCCAACCTGGGCCTTCCATTCGGCCTGGATGCGGGTATCAAATTCCCGATCGCCCTTCTCAAAGAGATCGAGCACCGCAAGGATGCTACCTTCACGGGGAAGGACCGTATGCAGCCGCCTGAAATCACCCTGGTATACTTCAAGGATTTGATTACCCGTTATCTCCGCAATCTTCACCGGGTCCCGGGCTACCGGATGCCTCTCAAGCTGTTCATAGCTCTCGAAAAACCGCACATCGCCCTCCACCAGCAGGTATTCTTTGTTTACCGAAAGATTGAATGCACTCCAGAAAGCGGCGGCGTACCAGGCGTCGTTCAACACCACGTGGGGAACACCCAGCATTCCCCCCAGTATTCCCAGAGTTCCGGCACCGCAGTTGGCATCGACAAACACCTTCGGCATCTTTCTCAGTATATGTGCACCAACCGAGATGATCTTCGGATCATATCCACGGGGAAACTCGATGTGCAATTTTGATTGTTGTTTGTAAGTGATCACCGGATGGGTCGAGGTGTAGAAGATGTCTGCCCTGACATCGCAACCTGCGAGAAGCTCGTACGTCTGCGGAGTCTGCGTGAGATCTACATCAATTGCTCCTGGAACGAAATTTCCGCATTTCACCACTCCCTTCACTTCCGGGACCTCCCGAATGATACGTTCGGCGGTAGGGAGGGATACAATCGGCGAAAGGAGGACTAGAGATTTTGAGGGGAGATGGGGTGCGGAGGCCAGCGCGAATCCGGGATGAATGAGTGGGTAGCCAACTTTTTTCAGAGGATCGGTATCCGCAAGATCCCCTTCTTCCACCATAATGACATAGAGATGAGCGAAGACCTCATCGATGAACCGTTTGCCGCAATCGCAGGTCCCATAATAAAATTCCTTCAGGGGTGTATCCTTCGGGAGCGTCCGGCTTTTACATCCTGAACAGGGGGCAAATATTTCCACCATCTTGTCGATCAGTTCGTGGGCAGATTCGACGCAGTCATTGCCACAGACCGGACACTTCATGACGCTCACTATCGCATTTTAGCCATAGATATCTTTTGATGTAGCTACGAAAATTTTCGGAATCCAGCGGATGGACAGAGGAAGACCGAAGAAAGGTGATAACTAGATCTCTATAAAAGATAGGATGACGGGCCAAGACACTATTAGGAAGGATTACCGGATGATCTAGGCTTTTTTTTCAGATGGAGGAAGACAATTGATTAAAGAATGAACTGGAATTCACACCAAAAAATTCGAATCCACCTGAAATGCTCTAGCCCGATTTTAGTATCAAATCCAACAGCAGCTGGATATTCCAGATCTCAGTGACGAGGCCTCGTTTCCGAAAAAGATTATCAGCACGACTCAGTGTGTATGGGCCCGCTGAGATTTGAACTCAGGACCGCCCGGTTATGAGCCGGGCGCTCTGACCGGACTAAGCTACGGGCCCAGAGAAAAAGCGCCGCCAACAGGACTCGAACCTGTGACATGCTGGTTAACAGCCAGCCACTCTACCAACTGAGTTATGGCGGCACGCATTGCGCCCTTATACCTTCTTTCCGGGGAATCTTAAACATTGTGGGAATTTTTCCTTCGTATTTCTTCGATCCGCTCCATAATATCCATAAGCCGGCCGTCCAGAGTGGAAAGCAGCTGATCGGCCTTTTCCATGACCATTGCACCTTCCGGTGAGGCACGAATATAGCCCATCTGCTCCAGAACACGGAGGGAATACCGGATCCGGTGGTACGGGAGATCCATCAGTTCGGCCAGGCGCATGATACCGATCGGTTGATGCCCCATGACCGTTCTCAGCACCTCAAGATGGCGGTCGAGAAGCGCCACCTCGTCTTTCACCCTGTCCAGCATGTCCGCAGGAACGTTCATGGTATGATCCTATTAATGTGTCTAGGTCTGCTCATCCAGCCAGGCCCTAGTCTCGCGGTATCTCCGCGCGACGAAGAAACCAAGGATAAGGGCAAGAACGAGGAAAACCACGGATAATGCGGTCCCTGAAGGTATCTGATCGCGGAGGAGAAAATAGAAGATCGCTGCGAGAAAAAAAAAGAGAACAGCTGCATTGAGAAGCATGACCAGTCTGATGAATTTGCCCTTGAAAACCTCTTTTGTCGAATCGTCCATCTTCAGTACTATAGAACGGGTGAATAAAAGTACTTCTTCCTTTAGATCAAAATAGGTAGTTTGCCATGAATCCACTGGACGAAGCGATGCAGAGGAGAAGTGCGGCGGCGTACGTTGCGTATGGCTCCTCTGCGGATGCCGATATCCGGTACCTCACGCACTTTCAGGTGACAGATCCGCTAGTGTATGTGAAAAAAAAGGGAGAACAGGGAATAATCATCGTCTCCACCATGGAGTATGAGCGGGCCAAACGTGAATCTATGGTACAGGTGATGAGCCGGAACGAGGCGGGATTCTTCGAATTCCTGAAGGAAGATCCGGCGCACCGCGAAAAAGCGACCGCCCGCATGATCGCGGCTCTTGCAGGAGGTGATGTGCTGGTTCCCCCACAGTTCCCCTTCTTACTGGGTAAGGAGTTGGAAACCTTTTTTCCGGTATCCGTCGAAAAAGAGGCAGTTAAAGGTATGCGGGCAGTCAAATCTGCCGAAGAGCTGAACCATCTACGCCTGGTCCAGCGAGCTACCGATGAAGCGATGAAGACGGCCCTCACGCTGATCAAAAAGAGTATCCCCAGGGGCGAAATGTTGGTCTACCGGGACAAGCCGCTCACCTCGGAAGACGTGAAGGCTGCACTACAGAAACACCTGATCGATCATGGGTGCATCGGACGGGATACGATTGTCTCCTGTGGCCCCGATACCGCCCTTCCCCATCTCACCGGAAAAGGCCCCCTGCATCCCGATGAACCGATTATCATCGACATCTTCCCTCAGGCCGAAGATAGTGGCTATTTTGCAGATATGACCCGTACCGTCGTGAAGGGAGAGCCATCGAAGGAAATCACGGAAATGTACCTGGCGGTGCAGGAGGCACAGTCCCGAGCTGTGTCCCGTATCCGGGCCGGGATCTCCGGTGCAGACATCCATCAGGACGTCGTGGATTTCTTTAAGGAAAGAGGATACGAATCTGATTCACAAGGGTTCATGCACAATCTGGGCCACGGGGTCGGTCTGGAGGTGCACGAGATACCCGTACTGGGTGCTGGAGGAGAATCTCTTCAGGCAGGAAATGTGGTGACCGTGGAACCAGGGCTCTATTATCCGGAGCATGGGGGGGTCAGGCTGGAGGATATGGGAGCAGTGACGGACGGCGGTTTCGAACGATTCACCCGGTGTGAGGAGATTCTGATACTGTGAAAGAAGAAATATTCGAGTCCTATCTTGAGGCCGGGAGGATTGCAAAAAGGGTGTTGCTGTTCGGAGCGGGGGAGGTCCGGACAGGCGCAAGCATTGCCGAGGTGGTGAGGATCATCGAACAGCAGGTGATCGAGGGGGAGGGCGCCGGCCTGGCATTTCCACTCAATCTCTCATTCAATGAGGACGCCGCTCACGATACCGCCATGGTAAAGGACGAACGGGTGTTCTCAACGGGGGATGTAGTCAAGCTGGATCTGGGAGTACACATCGACGGATATATCGCGGACATCGCCATAACGGTGGATCTGGGAAACCATGGTCCTCTGGTGGAGGCTTCCCGGGCCGCTCTCGATGCGGCGATCGCCCTGGTGCGACCGGGAATTACGGCGGGCCAGATTGGTGCCGTGATCCAGGAAACCATAGAGGGACGAGGGTTCAGACCGGTTGCCAACTTGACCGGTCACGGCCTCGGCCGTTATGCAATACACACCCCGCCCACCATTCCCAACCTGAGGATCCAGGGGGGGGCTGCCCTGAAGGAAGATCTGGTGTTTGCTATCGAACCTTTTGCCACCACCGGGAGTGG
>JAJRCO010000273.1 GCA_028678905.1 Methanomicrobiales archaeon | reverse complement strand
GGGCGTTATGGGCTCGTATTTTACTGGCACGGTCTCCATTTCGGTGTCCCTCGTGATCGCTCCTTAAGACGATTCCCGTGGAATAAACATACACCTCAAGAAAGTGATTCACCTCTTCTACCTATGAGGTGAAGTGATCCCGCTCACCGCCATCGATTCCTCTGGCATCACGAGCTCATTGCGAGCACCTACTGTATCTGGAGGACCGGAGCGACCTGGCGGAGCTACCTCAAAGCCTCCGTCGCGGTGGATATCGGCAAACAGGTGATCACCGGAGTCCGTATCTCCAAGAACTTCAGTCACGACATCGTCCATGCCCGAACTCTTCTCCGGGATGTTACCGCACCCGGAGATCGGAGAAGTATGTCCTGGACAAGGGAATGATGCCGAGAGTCTCCACCGGTAGATCCGGGAGGAGCTGGGAGCTCTCTCCGTTGTACCGGTTCGTAACCGAAGAGGAGTGAAATGGGGATATGGAGAAAATACACGGTCGACGAAATACTTGAACAGGTCAAGGAAATGAAGGTCCGGGTGGTCATGTATAACCTGGGACGATTCACGAAAAAGGGATTATGTTTTGTCCTCATTAAGGAATTCTACATAGATCTTTCTGATGGCATTAAAAGGGAGGGCAACAACGAAGATAACTAGTCGATTCGTTAACCGAGTGTTTTCCAAAGAGAATATCAATCTATTTCCGACTGAATATTGCGAATAGCCATGCGGATCAGCCCGAGATTCACATCGGGTTTGGTAAAGACGCAGATGTTAATATCCCCATACGGGGCGATAATAAACTTACCTTGTGAGGTCTCTAAGACAAGCTGGTCGAGTGGCTCAATGGCGAGTTCTCCCGCAATCTCTACTCCTGCGCGAAGAAGATCCTCCGCGACCGCCGCCACCTGATCGAAATCGGCATTTCCTGTCGATTGTACTGCGAAACCCTCATGGAAGGCTGAGACTGCCAGCACACCAGGTTGTTTTTGTATCTTGTCCAGATTCCATTCTTTCGACGCAACCTTCTGAAGAGGCTTTCCCGATTCGTCACAGGCGATTAACAGGCCTTGACCCTCACAGAATTCCCGGGCAGACCGGAATTCTTCAGCTGTATGCTTTCTGACTACGAAATTCAGGGCTGGCTCGCTCCTCAGCCGTTCGTAGGCCGCATTCCCTTTCATCTCCGAGGTCTGCGTGAGTACCAGGCAGGCTACAACCGTACCTCGGTCGATCAGCAGAAAACCCTCCCCTGGAGTACCGGACACGTACAGCACCCCCACAAGCGGCGAGATGAATGGCCGGATATAATCTAGCGTGCCGGAGAAGGTGCCGACCACCAAGCCCTCCGGAAATATTATAGTCACAACGCCGCGATGATCCGTTCCCGGTTCTTTTTCAAATCATACCGGATTCTGCCGATAATCCCAGCGTTGTCCGCCACGATGGCGATCAATTCATCGGCAGAGAGGGGTGAGAGCAGGATGGGGCCCTTCTCTGTCTCCACCAGCATCTGGGTGAGCTGTCCCTTCCCCAGTTCTGTTCCCATTGCTTCCGAGGTACCCACACCAGTGGAGGCCATCGCACCCAGCGCCTCGATGTCTACCTTTCCTGACAGGGCACTCTCGATGACGAATCCGTCCCTTCCTACCACTACCGCTGCGGAAACTCCTTCCAGTCGTAGGAATTCCGAGAGAATCTGTTTCAACATATCACATCACTCCCCAAATAGATCCTTATCGGCATTCACATTCAAGGTTCCGGTGCGATCTACCATGGGGTATGGGAGACTCAGCTAAATGTTTCATTGGAATGATATGTTCATCACATCACGAATTACCGAGACGGGATATGGATAAAAACTTGTGCTTGGGGTTAAAAATGGAAGATACGGCATTGGCTCAGGCCGTTCGATGACTAGCAGGTAAGAATTAAAAATTCTGATGGAAAAAATATATTATCTCCGCCGCGTCAAGGCGGTAGTTTAGGTAGTGATTTTACTATATATTACATAATTTAGGGGCTCTGTAGAAAACCTCAAAAACCTCATTTTGCTTTTTAGAATTCAACCACAAAAGCTAAGGTACGCCGGCCCCTTGTTATTATATGCCGATACAGACAAGGAGCCGAGACTAAGGTCGTCGAATAAGTATATCAGATTACTGGAGACCCTACTGTCGGTGGTCCGGAGCTCACGGATCTCCCTCTATTCCTGCAAGTATTCCCGTAGGACCTATACCCAGCACCAGCATCTGGCCCTGATCCTGTTGAAAGAGGTCCTGAGGATGGATTACCGAGGTCTCGTCGATCTCCTGGAGATGATGACCGGGATCAGGAATATTCTCGAGCTAGAGGAGATTCCTCACTTTGATCATACTGCGATAGTGGCATATTCACCGAAAAGGCATATTCGCTAAGAAATTGATGTTTCCGCTTATATCTTGAAATCGAATAAAATATCACTAGATTACGTCGAAGATTCTGTTCAAAAAATTCTGCTAATCGAATCCAAAAATATTACGTAATGTTACGTTACGTAACACATCTTCCTCGGAGGAAAATCAGCCATTAACCGACACATGGCACATTGGTGAAAATTATATCAAGAGAGAATCGGGGCATCGGATCGGAAAGTCTCATCTTTCATCCCCGAATGAAACCACGGAACTGGGAGTATTATTCTTGATACAGTAGTACTCCCTCTTTCTTACAACTAAGGAACGGATTCGCGTATCCCGTTACAACGTGATTTTTAGCTATGTTTACCATTTTTTACGATTTGCAGACATGTAAATGCGTTGTGATGGTACGGAAAAAATGAGCGATGGGGAGGCAACCCCCGTCTGGTAGCAATCTTCTTCTCACGAAAGATTTATTCCCACGGATAAGAAGAATCTCTTCATTCCCTGAGAAGACAGTCTTCGATCGTCAATAGTATGTCCATTTTCCCTTAAGCAATGGTGGATGGTGGTGAGTCTATGATGCAATGGAATCAGAGACGCGGAATCTTCCTCATCGTGCTTATTATCCTAATCATCAACATGGTGCATGCTGCAATCCTCTGCCCGTCCGGGTGCACCTGTATTTCTTCGGCTGAAGCCCAGAAGATGGGATATTCCTTATGCGGGGGAAATAAGATCATTTGTGACTACGATCTCCAGAAGACTCCCCTGTACTGTTACCAGAAACCCACGACCACCGTCATCCCATTTCCCCCCTGTTCTTCCGGGTGCGGTTGCCTGTACCCGGCGGATGCGAAGGCC
>JAJRCO010000289.1 GCA_028678905.1 Methanomicrobiales archaeon | reverse complement strand
TAACGGATCGAGAGCTGCTTTTCCGCAACCGATTTTGGTTCTCCGTCGACAACCACCTTCCGGAGAGCGGCCGCAAGTCCCGTCCTGTCCGAACCGCTCCGGCAGTGTATAAGTATGGGACGGGGCGCTTCCCTGAAAATGGTCATCAGCTTGTCGATAACGTCGGGATCCGGCTTGCCGGTGGAGTTCATCGCCAAATCATAATGGCGGACCGAGAGTCTGCCGCATACAGCTATTTCATCCTCATACCAATCCGCCCCGCTATTTTCTCCGCGAAGATTCAATACGCTCTTGATGCGATAATCTTTCAGGTACTGTTCCAGCCTGCCTTTATTGATCTGTCCGGAGCGGTAGGCCTCTCCCTCTGTTATCGGCTCGAAATTGCCGTGGACCAATATGTTCGCAATGTGAGCGGCGGGGAGAAGCGCCAAGATAAAGACCAGCAATAAGATCCTTCGCCCCGTGGATTTGGGGAGGAAAGATGTCCGGCTCAGCACTGGCCCGTCACTAAATACCGGGTATCGGTCTCAAAGGACCGGTCATCCGCTTCGTGTGAAAAATGAAGTTTCGAGAGCGCGCCGGGATAAAACATAGCTTATTTAATTGTATCCTACGCCGATGAAAAACGTAAAGCAATGCTTAGTAAAGTCAAAACCTCAGCTGTTCTTATAAGAGACAATCATTGATTAATTTAGTATAATATTTTCGTATGCATATCGGAATAATCGGGACAGGGTACGTAGGTCTTGTAACAGGAGCATGCTTCGCCGAGTTCGGGGTCTTCGTGACCTGCGTGGACAAGGATGAAAAGAAGGTAAAGTCCCTCAGGAAGGGCGTCGTGCCCTTTTACGAGCCGGGTCTCGACGAACTCGTAAAACGCAACTTAAAGAACGGTCGGCTCAGGTTCTCGACAAAGATACAAGACGCAGTTGAGTCTTCACTCGCGATCTTTATCGCCGTCGGGACGCCTCCCCGCGGAGACGGATCGGCAGACATGAGCTATGTTGAAGAGGTCGCGGCGGAGATAGCCCGTGAGATCACTAGTTATAAAGTCATTGTAACAAAAAGCACCGTACCGGTCGGCACAGGCGCACGTATACGGGAGATCATCTCGAAAAAGCTGACTGAACGGATCGACTTCGATATCGTCTCCAACCCGGAGTTCCTGAGAGAGGGGGCCGCGATAGAGGACTTTATGAGGCCCAACAGGGTCGTCCT
>JAJRCO010000014.1 GCA_028678905.1 Methanomicrobiales archaeon | reverse complement strand
TGCCAAAAGTGAGAGTCGAGGGAGTATTGCCGAAAGGTTGGAGAGAGCGGGCTTGGTGCGCAGTTCAACGGCTTTTCAGATTTTGGTGGTTAAGGAGGGTTTAGGCCGTAAAATCCAGGCCGGTGATTTTCGGCTGAGCCCGGCAATGACCTCTTTAGAAATTGCTCAACAGTTAACCCATGGAACTTTGGATCGTTGGGTGACTCTAGTTGAGGGTTGGAGGAGAGAGGAGACCGGCCAATATTTGGCCTCTAATTTCCAATTTCCAAATTCCAATTTCCAATACGAGGAATTTCTCGATTTGACAGGAGATCTTGAGGGCAAACTTTTCCCGGATACTTATCTTTTGCCAAAGGATGTGGATGCGAAAAGGTTAGTAGCAATTCTGACTCTTAATTTTGAAAAGAAAACAGCTAATCTTAAGCCTGAAAAAAAAGATTTAATTTTAGCTTCCATTGTGGAAAGAGAGGCTAAATTTGAGGCTGATAGGCCCATTGTGGCGGGTATTCTTCTAAATAGACTTGAACATGGTTGGCCGCTTCAGGCGGATGCGACGGTACAATATGTAGTAGGAAGCAAGAAGTGTGAGGTGGGAAAGGTGAAGTGTGAGTGGTGGCCGAAAAATTTAACTCGAGACGATTTGGAAATAAAATCGCCATATAATACCTATTTATATACTGGACTTCCCGCGGGGCCGATTTGTAGTCCTGGTTTGGCGGCTATTAAAGCCGCGATGAGTCCGGCGGAAACCGACTACTTATATTATCTTTCCGACTCGGAAGGCAAAATGCACTACGCAAGAACCCTTGAGGAACACAATGAGAATATCGCAAAATATCTCTATTAGTTTAAGATAAAATTAAGACGCGTACCAATGAGACGATTTTTATTTTTTCGAGTAGGAAAATTATTGCCAAGCCGTAAAGCTTTAAGAATTCTTCTTATTACCGATTCTCTAGTTCTAATCGCCGGGGCCACTCTTGGGCCAATTTATGCTCTTTTTGTGGAGAAGGTAGGTGGAGATTTGTTGGATGCCAGTTTCGCGGGAAGTATTTTCGCTGTTGCGGCCGGCCTGACGGTTTGGTTGTCTGGAAAATATTCTGACCGATTAAAGCAACCAGAATTGGTTATTGTTTTTGGATACGGGGTGATGGGCTTTGGTTATCTTTTATACACCATGGTCAACTCGATATGGTTTCTTCTGGTGGTACAGGT
>JAJRCO010000212.1 GCA_028678905.1 Methanomicrobiales archaeon | reverse complement strand
GGATGTGCACAAGAAGAGCGTGGTTGCCTGTGTTATCACGCCGGAAAGGAAGGAGACCCGAACTTTTTCCAGCATGACCAGCAGTCTGGAGGAGCTTAAAGCCTGGCTCACAGAGAAAGGTGTAATACAGGTTGCGATGGAGAGTACGGGGGTATTCTGGAAACCCGTGTACAACCTGCTGGAAGATAGCTTTACTCTCCTTGTGGTCAATGCCCAGCACATTAAAAACGTACCCGGACGCAAGACAGATGTTAAAGACGCCGAATGGATTGCAGACCTCTTGAGACACGGTCTGGTCAGAGGCAGCTTTGTCCCCAACCGCAAGCAGCGGGAACTGCGGGAACTGGTCAGGTACCGGCGCACCCTCATTCGGGAGCGGGCTGATGTGGTTAATCGTGTCCAGAAGGTCCTGGAAGGGGCTAACATCAAGCTCAGTTCGGTAGCATCTAATGTGGTAGGCGCTTCCGGCAGAGCAATGCTTGAGGCAATGATTTGCGGTATGGATGATTCCCAGGCTCTTGCGGCGCTGGCTAAAGGGAAACTCAAGGACAAGCAGCATGACCTGACTGAGGCACTTAAAGGGCTGGTCGGGCCTCATCAGCGAATGATGCTGGATAGTTTGCTGCGTCATATTGATTTCCTCGATAGCGAGATAAGTCGTCTTGATCAGGAGGTCGCCGAGCGCATGCGCCCTTTTGATGAAGATATTGAACGATTAGATGGGATACACGGGATGGGCCGAAGATCAATAGAAGAAGTGCTGGCCGAGATAGGGACGGATATGAGTCGTTTTCCCAGTGCCGATAACATTGCTTCTTGGGCAAAACTTTGTCCAGGGAACAACGAAAGTGCCGGCAAACACCGGAGCGGGAGTACGGGGCATGGCAATCCATGGCTACGTGCAATTCTGGTGCAGGTAGCCTGGGGAGCAGCACACAGCAAAGGCACGTATTTGTCCGCGCTGTACCATCGATTAGCCGGACGACGGGGAGCCAAACGGGCCATCATCGCCGTAGCCCATGCTATCTTGGTCATAATTTATACAATGCTCCGTAACCACACCAGCTATCGGGACCTGGGAGATCAGCACTTCGACCAATTAAACCCGCATTCAGTTCTTAATCGTGCTATCCATCGTATTGAAAAACTCGGTTATAAGGTGCTACTTACAAAAGACGGAGAAGGGGAAACTATCCCTCAGCCGGTATTTTCGTAAGAATCTCATATTATGGTATATATCACGGATTGCTTCGATCATCAGCTTCCGGTAGATTCTCTCGCAAAGGCAGTTTAATCTCTTT
>JAJRCO010000046.1 GCA_028678905.1 Methanomicrobiales archaeon | reverse complement strand
TGACCTTTCGGAGATTGTGTTTTGAAATTGGGGCCATGGTGGGAAAGCCTGGGGCTGTCCGGGGCCGCCGCGATTCTTTTGACGATTCGTGTGGCATCGGCATGGCCTGAACTGAAGTGGCCAGAAGTAACTGGTTTATTTCTCTGTCTGTGTGTTCACTATGGGAAGTCTTATTTTGAAGCTACTGAAAATCTTGATCGGGATTCTATGATGGCAGAGATTGCCCAGCTTTCATCCGACGTTCAAAACCTGGAATCGAAAATGTCTGGGATTGAATTACAAAAGGGAATCACTTCCCACGTCGGCGACGAATGATTGTGGTGGAATAGTGGCGAAGAAAAAGCTGGCGCCAAAGCAATTGCCGAACGCCGGAAGTTTCAAACCGGGACACGCGAAGAAGGGCGGAAGAACGAAGGGAACGCGGGACAAAATTCAGATCGTCGAAATACCGGTTCCGTTGGAAAGATTGTCCACGGTCACGGAAACGCTGAAGAAGTATGGCGTCGATCCCGCGTTAGAGATTTTGAAATTGCTGGGCATGGTGCCCGGCGTGCCAGAAGGGTGGCCGCTGATGAAACATCAGAAGGCCGCTTTGCTGGTTCAGTTGATGGCGATGCAAAAAAGGGAACCCGGCGGAGAGCCGGACCCACAAACACCAGATGGTTCCACCGGGAAGAAGGACATCAAAGCGATGTCCACCGACGAACTGCTGAAGCGTGTTTTACGGGCGACCCACGATGAGCAGTTACAGCGCACTACTGGCGGATAAGCATGAACTGTGGCGGCGCGGGGAACTTAGGTGGAAATTAAAGCCCGTTCAATTAAAAATCTATCAGGCGTTTTGGTCCAGCACGTCGTTGAAATACGTCGTGAACTGCGCCAGGCGTCTGGGCAAATCCTACGCGCTCTGTGTGATCGCGTTGGAATTTGCATTGAAGCATCCCGGCGCCCAAATCAGATTTGCCGCACCCACCCAGAAGGCCCTGAAGAAAATCATCCGACCGCTGTTCAAGAAAATTTGCAAAGACGCGCCCGCCGATTGTCGTCCGGTTTACAATTCCATGGATGGCGTCTATATGTTTCCCAATGGTTCGGAAATTCACATTGCCGGCGCGAACAGTGGGCACGCGGAGAGTTTGCGGGGAACGGAAGCGGATCTTTGCGTGGTGGACGAAGCGGGTTTCATCGACGACCTGGAATATTTGATTCAAGATATTTTGCTTCCGCAAATGATGACCACCAACGGGAGATTGATTCTATCTTCAACGCCACCCAGGACGCCCGCGCACGATTTCAAAACATTTGTCGAAGCGGCGGAGAAGGAACACGCCTACAGCACGTTCGACATCCATCAGGCCGGCTACGACCCGGCGGTGATCGCCAAGTGGTGCCGGGAATCGGGTGGCGAAAGTTCTTCAACATGGCAAAGGGAATATTTGTGTCTGTTCGTGGTGGACAAGGATTCAGCGATTGTGCCGGAATGGGACGACAAATTTCTGGCGCTTTATCCGCCGCAACGTCCACAGTTCTGGACCTACTTTCACAAATACGACGGGATGGACATCGGCGTGGAACACAAAACCGTGGTGCTGTTCGGTTACTACGATTTTCTGAAAGCGCGAATGGTGATCGACGGAGAATTTGTGA
>JAJRCO010000113.1 GCA_028678905.1 Methanomicrobiales archaeon | reverse complement strand
TGGAACAGCACCTGCGGTTCTTCCGCCAGTTCCTGATCCTCCCTGAGGGGCAGGGGGAGGATGCCTTTCTTATGTTCACCGGAGAGACCCCCATCCCCGAACGGGAAGAGAAGTGGCGGCAGGGTCAGGTGATCTTTGCCACCCCGCAGGTGATCAAAAACGATCTAATCGCCGGGCGATACGATCTCGGGGACGTAATTCTTCTGGTGGTGGACGAGTGTCACCGGGCGGTAGGAAATTATGCCTATGTGTTCATCGCCCAGCGGTACCGCTCTACCGCACAGGAACCACTACTCCTGGCGATGACCGCCTCACCGGGAGGAGACCGCGATCGGGTGGAGGCAGTCTGCGGGGCGCTGGGAATAGAGGTGGTGGAGACCCGGGTGGAGAGTGACCCGGACGTAAAGCCCTACATCCACGAGCGGGATATCCAGTTTATTACCGTGGACCTTCCCCAATCCCTTTCTGCCGGGCTGAATATGCTTCAGGAGCTGGTGGAGGCGAGGCTTCGGACGCTGAGCCGCCTGAACTTCACGGTCCCTAAGCGACAGAACCTCACCATGCGGGCCTTAAACGGGATCCAGATGCAGATCCAGGAGCGGATCCGCAACCAGGACCGCAGCGCCTACGGGGCGGCGTCTGTCCATGCCGAGATCATGAAGCTACGCCACGCGATAACCCTCATCGAATCGCAGGGAAGCGAATCGCTGAAACGCTATCTGGAGAAGCTCGCCCAGGAAGGAACCACCGAGGCCGGTTCGCAGGCCAGTAAACGCCTGGCCAGGGATCCGCAGTTCCTGCGGCTTCTGCACGACTCCCGGCAGTGGAAGGAGGAATACCACCCCAAACTCGGGATTGCCCTATCCCTGATCAAGACCCAGATCGCGGCCCAGCCGCAGAGCCGCAGCATCATCTTCGCCAGTTTCCGGGACACCGTCCAGATGCTCGCCCAGGCATTACGGGCAGAGGGAATTCCGGCAGAGCGGTTCATCGGCCAGGCCACCAAAGATGCAGACAAGGGATTCAGCCAGAAGCAGCAGCTGGAGATCCTGGATCGTTTCCGCAGGGGCGAGTTGAAGGTGCTCATCGCCACGTCGGTGGGAGAGGAAGGACTGGACGTCCCCTCCACCGACCTGGTAATCTTCTTCGAAGCGGTCCCGTCCGAGATTCGCAGCATCCAGCGCAAGGGCCGGACCGGCCGGAGCAGGCGGGGGAGGATCATCGTGCTCGTGACCCGGGGGACTTCCGATGAAGCGTACCGCTACGTCAGCCAGTCGCGCGAACGGGCCATGATCTCGGAGATCAAGAACATGGGGGACCGGGTCATCCCGGGACCCTCCCCGGAAGCACCCCAGACCCGCATCACCACTTTCTTTTCCAGCGGACCGGCCATCGCGGTTGATGACCGGGAATCGTCCTCCCGGGTGGTGGAGGTACTCTCCGAACTAGGGGCCCAGATATCTTTACGCCGCCTGGAGCAGGGCGATTATGCGGTGGGAGACCGGATCCTGATTGAGCGGAAGACCACCCAGGATTTTCTCTCCACGCTTATCGAACGGGACCTGTTCGGCCAGCTGACCATGCTTGCCGCCGCGGCCCCCCGGCCGGTGATGGTCATCGAAGGTTCTGATCTGTTCAGCGCCCGGGACATCCATCCCAACGCGATCCGAGGAACACTCGCTGCCATTTCGGTGGATATGGGTATCCCGGTCCTGTTCACTCGTGATGCCGGGGATACCGCCCAGATGCTGTTCATCCTGGCCAAGCGGGAGAGCGAACATCCCTCCACCACCAAGCTGCATCCCTACAAGTCCTACCGGTCGCTGCGCGATCAGCAGGAGTATGTGGTGGCGTCTCTGCCTGGGATCGGGTTGAAAAACGCCCGGGTGCTGCTCTCACATTTCGGGTCCATCGCAGACCTGGTCCAGGCGAAAGAGGAGGCGTTCACCAGTATCCCTGGGATCGGTGAAAAGACTTCACGGGCTATATGGGAACTGCTCCATCGCCCCTACTGAGTGAGGAGTCGCAGGGCTTCGATCCCTTCTCCGATCGCTTCCATCAAGATCAGGCAGCGTTCGGGGTCCGGTTCCTCCCGGGCCTTTCTGGATAGGGCGACCAGGGTGGTGGTGAGCTCCGCGACCAGGACACCGGAAGTCTCCGTAACCGAGGGAGTTTCTGTGGTCTCTATCTTCTGCGCAGGCGCCTGCGCAGGGCGTTTCGTCGCACACACCACACATCGGGTCTCGCCCTTTACCTCAAAGAGCGGTGAGCCGCAATCGGGGCAGCACCGGGAGAGCATTCGCGCCCCTTTGAGGAGATATTCCGCCATTATCTCGTCAGATGTTTTTTCAGGCATCGCATCATCCATCTGTTAACTTATATATTTCCAGCCCCGATTAATATAAGAAGGTGATTTTGTGCCCACCCCAGAGCAGACAATACAATACTGTATCCAGATGCTCCAGCAGATCATGGAAGACCCCTCCATTCCCCGCAATATCCGCCGAGTTGCTGACGAGACGCGCAACGTATTGATGAGCACCTCCAAGACTATCGGTTTTCGCGCCGCCACCGCTATTTCCCTAATCGACGAGATCAGCAACGATCCCAATATGCCGGTCCACGCCCGGACCAAGATCTGGGAGCTGGTCTCCCAGCTAGAAACGGTGCCCCTGGACTGAAACCATCGCGTAGGTCCGA
>JAJRCO010000099.1 GCA_028678905.1 Methanomicrobiales archaeon | reverse complement strand
TCTGCTCGGCATCCAGCCTGGAAAGGGCCCTTGGGCCGGCCACAGACAAGGTCGTGCTCTCCAGTCAGGGCTGCTCCTACAGGTTGGGTGTCGAGCAGAGCCGCCTAGGTGCCACATGAGCTACCGCGGCCTGGGAACCGTCGACCCGTGGACTTCGCCATTCTGGCACGTGTGGTCCGTTGGTAATGTTTACGTGTTCCGCGTTGCACTTGGTGGAGCGCTGTTTCGCGACGCGAGGGACGTACTGCCATTCGTCAAGGCTTTTGGGCAGGATCAGAACCTGGGCATTGACGTACGCGGAGCTGGTCTTTGGATGGCTCCCGATGGCACGCTCATGCTTGACGTAGTGGGCACGGAGGATGCGCGCGTTGGCCACGTGCCGTTCGTGGCGGATACGGCTACAGATATCGCCAATAAGATGGTTGCCGACAAGGAACTGCTCGCGTCGTTCCCGTCGCTCAGGATGAGTGGGCCCGTGTTTGGGCTCATTACGGATCCTGCTGACGCCATCTCCCATTGGCAGTCCATGCCGATTCTGTACGACCACCAACTTGGCATGACGCAAGTTTTTGCTGAGCCGAGCGAGTACAGCCTCTTCCTCGGCAAGGCCGACGACGGCGCTAAGGTGGTGCCGTGGAAGTTGCCGGTGCCTGGCCTCGGTCCGGCGCAGCCTGGGCCGAGCGTTCCAGGCCAGGTGCCTCCGCCCGCGCCAAAGCCTGGACCCACGGAGGCAGATGTAGTACCGTGGCTAATTGGAGCCGCGGGCCTGGGCCTGGTTGGACTTGCAGGCTGGAACTTTTGGAAGAGGAAACGATGAGCTACTACCTACAGGGCGTTGGCGGTCTCGGCTTCGGCGCAGTGGACTTCGACTCTAGCGCTGTTTGGCACGATTGGCTGTCGGGCGGGAGCGGCGACAACGCGGCCGGTATGCGTGCCGCGGACGCTATTCGGGCTGCGCTGGGTCAGCTCGGGTACGGCACGGTGGCCATTGGCCAGCCCTGGGGCACGGCCTCAGATAAGGCCGCCTACAGCAAGTTCGCTGCGCAGCAAAACATTCCTGCGGCTAGTGGTATGCCCACGTGGTGGCCCACTCAGACCGGAGTGACGCGGCTCGGAGAGCTTGCGAAGGCTGGCGGGACCCCGGGTGGTGGTCCGGCGCAGCAGTTCCACACGGTGGACGGCCAGGTGATTCCTGGTGGCGTGGGCCCTGGTGGAGCGGCGACGGCGGCCATGAGTGGCGGGGAGAAGCTTGGGCTCCTGGTCTTGGCGCTGGGCGCGCTGGGCGCGGTCGCATTGGTGGCGAAGCGGAAGAAGGGTGGCGCTGGGCGACCCTCACAGGCCAGCGTCGGAGTGTAGCCATGCTACTGCAAAAGGGAGACTGGACGCAGGCAACGGCCGCTCAGCACGCGTGGCTCGCAGAAAACATTTCTAGCTCTATCCACGACAAGAGAAACGCTGGAAAACTGGCCGTTGCCATTGAGACAGAGATTGCTGCCATGGGAAAATCTGTCGGATTTTCTAAGGACATGGTTCTCGACAATCTGAAAAACACGAGCGATGAGCAGCAGATTATCGCAGACGCCGTGCTGAAGCATCTGTTCGGGATGTCCAGATGGCTAGTGGTGGAGCACTGAAGTGATCGGAAACCTGCCCATTTCCGTGTCCGACCTCCAAGGCGTGGCCAAGCACGGATCTCCCATGCTCCTGAACGCTTTCGGTCGTGCGCTTGGTCTCGGAGCCAATGAGCAGGCGGCGCTGGGCGGGGGCAAGCTCCCCTGGTGGCTCTGGGCGTCGGTGGCTCTTGCGGGTGGGGTAGTGGTTGGAATTCAGGTACATAAGCGATGGCCTGAAAAGATTCCGGAGGCTCTGCGGTAATGTTCGGTTTTGGCGCAGACGTCCCCTACGTTGATGCCTCTGGGCAAGTTGGCGTCGATCGCGCGACGCTCGATCTGAACTGCGAAGTCGACGGAGACCTGTCGTCCACGCAGCGAATGCTTGCTGGCCTGGGCTACTACTTCGGTCCGATCGATGGCAAGGCTTCGCCGTTTACGTCGGCTGCCATGCTCCTGTTCGTCACGAAAAACAAGGTCCAGCGTGGACAGTTCTGTCAGGCTCTCATGTCCGCGTGGCAGAGAAGGGGCAACATGTCAGTCATTCAAGACGCCATGCAGATTGCGAAGCAGCAGTCGACGCAGGCTCCTGGTACAACGTTCCAGCAGGCGGGGCCTCTTGTGGTGGCGACGCCGCGGGCTCCGGTGACTGCGCTCCCGCCGGCTCCCGCGCCTGGGGCGAGCTGGTGGTCGTCGCAATCGACTGCGGTCAAGGTGGGTATCGGCATTGGAGCGGCTGCGCTACTGTTCATTGGGGTGAAGGCCCTCGGCGGACCGAAGTCGTTTACGCCGAATGCGCCACGGAGGCGGAGACGCCGCACTGATGCAGAGGCATGGAAGTGGATCCACTCGAAGGCTACTAGCACGCGCAAAAGGATGGCAGCCGCGGTCGAGAAGTATGGGCGCACCCATCCGCCGAAGGGCTATCCTAAGAAGCGATCCGCCTACGCGTGGCCGGAGGGGTACAAGTACCCCATCAACAATAAGCAGCGCGTGCGCAACGCAGCTAGCCGATTCGGCAAGCACAAGCGGCGCTATCCGCCCGCTGTCCGCGCCAAGATCGCTCACCGCATTGACATGGCCAAGCGTCGTTTTCACATCGGCGAGTACCGATAGGAGCGGGGTAACTCCCGAATGCTATGCGAATTCAACACATGGATGTCTCGCACTTTAGAGCGCCGTACAAGAACGGCATGATGGGCTTCGGCGCCGATCCGGTTGTGACTCCTGGCGCTCCGTTGCCGATCACTCCTGCGCCGTCGCAAGCTACGCCCGAGGGCGCGCTCGTGGACGTGGACGCTGGCGGAGTTCGCATCTTCAAGCCCACTGTGGCTTCTGCGATTCTGTCGGCGCTCTCTGGTGCCGTAATCATTGTCCAGGGTGGCGATGATAGCGTGAGTCTCGTTCCGGCTACGGCTGGCGATCCTCGCGAAACTGGTGCTGCCTGGGCCAAGCGTAAGCTTTCTGAGGGCAAGGTGGTGTTGGCGGGCTCGAACCAGGGCATTCCTGGCGTGGTGATGCCTTTGCCGCCGGAGTCGGGGCTCCAGAAGTTTCTTCAGGCAGCGCCCGCGTCGGCTGTTCCGCAGTTTGCGGCG
The DNA here is from genome assembly GCA_028678905.1 of Methanomicrobiales archaeon. Classification (GTDB taxonomy): domain Archaea; phylum Halobacteriota; class Methanomicrobia; order Methanomicrobiales; family JACTUA01; genus JAJRCM01. The sequence goes on along the minus strand of JAJRCO010000099.1, from coordinate 793 downwards.
CCGCAGGCGAGTTCTGGCGGGGCCTCGCCGCTCTACGCGGTGCTCGCGTCGCCGGGTTCGTCGACCGCTTCCATGCTCGGTGGGGGGAAGACGATCTACCTCCTTGGCGCGGCTGCGGTGGTTGGAGTCGCTGGATACCTCATCTTCCGCAAGCCTCGCCGGAGCGCGTCGTGAGCAGTTTTCAAAATGACGGCATCTTCGGTCTCTATGAGAAGGAGACCGCGGAAGGCTTCGGCAAGCGACGCGGCGACAGCATTGGCATGCTGCGGCCAAGTCGCAGGGTGGCTGTCCCGCTCGCCATGCCTCGGTACCTAACTGGAACCGCTCACGCTATGCAGCTCCGTGGGCTGGGCGATCCGTCGTTCAACCTCCCGACCATTCCAGGCATGCCTGCGATGCCTTCGATTAGCCTGCTGAAGGTAGGCAATCTTTGGATGGTGGATCCTGCGGCGCAACCTGCGCTACGCGGCATCCTCGGGATGATGACTTTCCAGTTCAACCCGACGCCTCCTGTGCAGGATCCTGCTGCGCAGAATGGGACGCTGGTGTTCGTCGCGGGCCAGGTGGAGGGTGACGGAGCTGGCCAGATTGACACTTACATTAACGCTGGTTTTGCTGCGCTGGTTTCGACGGCAAGTATCTCCACGGGCAAGCTCTCGCTCCTGTTCACGCAGCAGCCTAGTGTGGTGGCTACGCTCGCGGGTGGGTCGTCGCCATCGTTTGTGCTGCTGTCGGACCAGCCCTCTGCGGTGGTGACGGCCGCGAACAAGCTAGCGGGCGGGATCGCGCCTCC
>JAJRCO010000394.1 GCA_028678905.1 Methanomicrobiales archaeon | reverse complement strand
GTTCCTGGTGGTGCAGGACATCTTCATGACAGAGACCGGTCGATTTGCGGATGTGGTGCTGCCAGCCTGCTGCTACGCGGAGAAGGACGGAACCCAGACCAGCACCGAGCGGCGTGTCCAGATGTGGAGAAAGGCGGTCAATCCGCCAGGACAGGCAAAACTCGACTGGCAGATCATGAAGGAGCTCGCGGCAAAGATGGGCTATGCGAAGCAGTTCCCCTGGAACAGCGCGGAGGACATTTTCACCGAGATGGCCAAGCTCACCCCGTCCTACGCCGGGATGAACTACAAGCGTCTGAACAAGCCGGAAGCACTCCACTGGCCCTGCCCGACTGTGGAACACCCCGGAACGCCTATCCTGCACGGTGCGAAGTTCTCTCACCCCGATGGGATGGGTGTCATGTTTGCCGTACCCTACAAGCCAGCCGCGGAAGTACCCGACGCAACGTACCCCTTCATCCTCACCACGGGGCGCTGCATCTGGCAGTGGCATACCGGTACCATGACCCGACGCTCCGAGAATCTGGAGTCTGAGGCACCCACTGGCTGGATCGAGATAAACCCGGAGGACGCGAAGGCGCTCGATATCAAAGACAAAGAGATGGTGAAGGCCATCACTCGCAGGGGGGAGGTAAAAGTACCTGCCCGGGTAACGAAAGATATCATGAAGGGTGTCATGTTCATGCCCTTCCACTATAAGGAATGTGCGGCCAACGTCCTTACCAATAATGCTCTCGATCCAATTGCGAAGATTCCGGAATTCAAGGCCTGTGCTGTCAGGATCGAGAAGATCCCGGAGGTGAAATAACATGGTAGCAAAAGGTGACATGTTCTACGCCTGGACCACCAACAAGGAACTGGCGGATAAGGCAGAATGTGGCGGTGCAGTGACCGGTCTCCTCAAATTCGCCCTGGAGAACAAGATGGTGGACGCGGTGCTCGCGGTCAAGAAGGGACAGGATCTCTATGACGCCGTTCCGACCGTGATTACCGATCCCAGAAACCTTATAAATACCGCCGGTTCGCTCCATTGCGGAACCCTTCTCGTCTCCAAGATAGTGAAAAACTATCTCGATGGCGCAAAGGACAAAAAGATCGGTCTCACCGTAAAAGGGTGCGATCTGATGGGCGTCCTGGAGCTTGCCAAGCGTGGCGGGATAAATCTGAACAACATCCTCCTGATCGGAGTAAACTGCGGTGGTTCGGTAAGTCCGATCATGGCTCGGAAGATGATCAAGGAGAAGTTCGGGGTCGACCCCGACACGGTCCATAAGGAAGAGATCGATAAGGGCCAGTTCATCATCGAGTACGAGGGAGGTCACAAAGGTATCTCCATGGACGAGCTGGAGGATGCTGGATACGGGCGGCGATCCAATTGCCGCCGGTGCAAGTATAAAATCCCCCGCCAGGCAGATCTGGCCTGCGGAAACTGGGGAGTTATCGGCGACAAGGCCGGAAAGGCAACTTTTGTGGAGGTCTGCAGCGAAAAGGGAGCGGATCTTCTATCAAAGGCGGTAGCAGCCGGAGCTCTTGCGACCGAAGCTCCTAATCCAAAAGGTGTCGAAATTCGCGGCAAAACCGAGAACGCGATGTTCAAACTCGGGGATAAGTGGCGCAAGAGAGACTTTTCGAAACTGGGAACCAGTGTCTGGGATACCATCAACAAGGAGACCTCCCGGTGCATCAAGTGCTACTCCTGCATTATCAACTGCCCGGTCTGTTTCATCTCTGACGAACTCAAGAAGGGATCGCTCATGGTGAAGGAAGGAGAGGTTCCACCCAATCCGATGTTCCATCTCCGTCGTTTCGCCCATATTTCTGATACCTGCGTGAATTGCGGTCAGTGCGAGGAACTCTGCCCCATGGACATTCCGTTGGCCCTCTTCTCGCATGCAATCAGAGTAGAAGAGGATAATGCCTTTAAATCAAAACTGGGGACACCCGCGTACAAGAATTGAGTGAATGAATCGATGAGTGGTGAAAAAAATGGATACTGAAGGATTCCGGAAGATACTATCTCTCGCCATCAACAGAGAGATAGAATCCTACACATTTTACCGCGGTGTTGCGGACAAGGTCAGCAATCCCGAATTGAAAAAACTCTTTGCCGAGCTTGCCGGGGAGGAGGTCAAACACCGAGAGACTTTGACAGAGTTTCTCGCCAAGCCTCCAAAATCCCTGAAATTTGATGCATCCCGGGACTACAAGATTGCAGAGACTCTGAAGACGCCGAATCTCACTCCCAACCTGAAGCCGATCGATGGCATGGTTATCGCGATACAGAAAGAGCTTGAAGCGATGCAGATGTATACCCAGCTGGCAAGCCGTAGTACCGATGCAGACCAAAAAAAGATTTTCATAGAACTCGCTTCGATGGAGCGCGGCCATAAAGCTCGTCTGGAGGATATCTACACAAATATGGCATTCCCGGAAGTATGGTGAGGCCACAACCCAAGTAAATATTTAAAGAATTTTTTTTTCCAATAAATATCACTTGCAGCGTCATTTTTACGCTTTTATGAAGTTATAAAAAAAAGATTTTCCTGCTGAGATCCTATCATGCTCTAGTAGTAAGAGATAAAACCGAATTGTAAACGTAATTCTTATGCTCTTTATCCCCTCCATCTAATCCTTCATCGAAAAGGGGAGAATGGAGAAAAGTTACTCTCCAAGTGCAAGTTTCACTGCCATGTCCATACAAGTTTGAGAATCCCTCTCAAGACCCAATCTCTTCAAGGTGAGTCCTTTGTTGAACCAATTCTCAGAATTGTAGGGATCCAGATCGATGGCAGCATCATAGCTCTGCAGAGCTTCCTTACATTTACCCAGACTATCGAGGCAATTTGCTTTTACTTGCCATGCCATAGCATGCTTTGGATTCGTGGATAGCACCTTTTCAAGAATTTCAAGAGCTTTATTATTCTCTCCCTCGTTCGCCGCTTCCGCGGCTGCCTGAAAGAGATACTCATCGTCGAAAGCTGGGTTTGAATTTTTCACAATTTTCCCCTCTTCAACCAGAGAAAAGTATCATCTTATCCCTGGCCAGGAGGTCGGTCTAGACTGTGCAATAATAAAAATTTGTCATCCGTCGATGGTTAACAACCATGCATGGCGTGTAGGGAAGGCACATGTGCATGGCGTAGAGAGAGACGGGTAATTATAACCATCAGTTAAGCCAAGAGATTCATTTCAACCGTAGTCGTTAAAAGTTGGAGGAGGTTGGGTAAGATCGTGAATAATGGGGTCGTTATCAGGATCTTGTTAATTATCTGTTGCGTTCTGCCTTCCGATACCTCCACCCCGTCAGATGTGACAGGCCTTGCTTCCTTACCGGGCAAGAGCCCATCCTGTTCGGTGATCACAAAGCCCAGGACATCTTCGTTTTGCTTGAGTAAATTAACAGTGATTGGTATCACAAATTTATCCTGATTTTTGGAGATTGTGCTTTCAATAGCGATCGGTTCACTGGTCCGGTTCACAAGGAGTTGGAGAATGGAATAACTCGATTTTGTATCGATAATATTGAAAATATTGGTGTCAATGATCTCTTCCTTCTTCTCTATCCCCAGATGGGATGCCATGATATCACTGACATATTTTATATTTCCTTTATAGTCGATAATGAGAATTTTCTGGTCAAAGAGATCGAGCCCTTTTTCCAATAATAAGCGGGCATTGAGGGGGCCCTGGTGCCTTACCAGCTCGTCCTGCAATATTGTGTTTTCATCGATAACCGCCTTGATCTTATCCTCCGTTTCTTTCGCTATCGTTTCTTTAGATTTTTTTAGAGATTGCTCTGCCTGCTTCCAGCCAGAAATATCTTTAAATGTTTCAATTCCTCCAATAAAATTTCCCTCTTGATCATACAGGGGGGAGGCTTTAACCCAGATATAGGCATTCTTTCTCGGAAGATAGAGTTCAGCAGAAATAGAATCTTTAGTTTTCTTTACGGAGGAATAAATAGAGGGAAGTTTTTCCTTGGGTTTGGTAAGGAAATCTATCAGCAGGGGTCGGTACGTACCCGAAATGGATTTTATGCGGTTGATCGCATACTTTCCAATCATTTCCTGTTTTTTGATTCCGGTAAAATCTTCGAGGGCTCTGTTCCATCCTAAAATATTTTTATTCCGATCGACGATGAACGTCGGATCGGGAAGGAATTCTATAATTTCCTGGAGTTTCTCCTGTTTGATCCGAAGTTCTTCGCGTAACTTATTGAAATCTGTGATATCCCGTGAAATCGTTGCGATCGCAACAATAGAGCCAGTATCGTCATAGATGGGAGAGATGGTGAGCGAAACATCGATCGTCTCTCCATCTTTTTTCATCCTCTTTGTCTCGAAGTGAGTAATTGTTTCACCTCCTTTTACGCGTTCAAAGATACGCAGGAATTCCATTTTATATTTCTCTGGCACTAGGGTCTCAATATTTTGCCCGATCATTTCCTCGGCACTGAATCCAAACATATCTTCGGCAGCCCGATTCCAGGAGAGAATTTTTCCAGCTAAATCTTTTCCAATAATCCCTTCGTTAGAGGATTGGACAATCGCCGCAAGGAATGATTTTATTCTGTCAGACTGTTTATTCTCAGTGATGTTTTCAAGAATGATTGTCAGCCCCTGGCTGCCATCATCAAACACCGTCGGGATTACCTTTGCCCTGAAATAATATTGGATACCATTATGGGGTGTCGATACTTCGATGTTGATTTCCTTCTGCTCTGTCTTTTTTTCAAAAAAGCTTTGAAGAGGTAATCCTTTCAGGAAATGCAGGGCGGGATGAGAGATACTGTTTCCCAGCAGGCTGTTTTTGTCGATTCCTAAAAATTTCAAAAAATTATCGTTTATCTGAAGTATCTGAAGATTATTGTCCAAAATGAGAATGAAATCCGAAGAAAAACTGAGCATTGCCGAAATGGGAACTCTTGATGATAAAAAGAACGCTTTCGCGACTCCATACATCTTCCTTTCTACCTGGCCTGAAATCAGTAAGATATCGAGGTATTTGGAGACCGAGATTCTGCTTAACTTTAATTTCTGAGAGATCTCCGTGATCGTCAATCCTTTTGGATTGAATTTTAGCAGAGTTTTTATCCGCGTAATTTTATCGCGATCAAAGACCCCGTTCTCAGACATGATAATAAGTACTGCTTAGCGTATGGTTTAATAGATTTGTTTTACATTCGCGCCCCGCAAACCCGCATGGCGCACATGTCGGGCATCGGTCACGTTCTCAGATTGTCGAAATCTTACTAAGGAAGGGTCAAGTGATCAATTCATCTCATTTTTGGAGGGCTTTGAGTTCCTAAATGGTCGTTCCACGTTTGCTACTATTTATCGGGATTCTTATTCCTTATATCTGAGGCTGAAGAGATCATATTTCCCAAGATGACATCTTTTAGTAGGAGTCCGTTTATTCATTTTTTACGGTATTCACATCCACTTGTGTTATTACGCATACCGATATAGGATAGAACGAGAGGGTATCTTTAAAGAGGACATCTATTCGACTTTGATTCCTGATACGAGCATTCTGGTAAAAATAATGCATTGTTCATCGTATCTTGGTGTTTTCCTGGGAGCGTTTCTGGTATTTCGGAGGAGCCACATCAAGCAACACTGCCGGGAAATACTGAATATGTTTTTGTGGGAATCCCTTATTCTTGGAGTTATCGGAGCGGCTATCAGAGGGTACCTATCTTTGGAATCGGCTATCTAATCACACTGGTGATTGTATCGAACACCGAATATTTCTTAACCCTGCCGAGTCTGCTCCCGACCGGAACCTCAATGGCGGTGGGTATACTGGTTACGCTCCTCTCTGGTTCGTATCCTGCTTGGAAGGCCTCCATTTAAACCTATCGAAGCACTGTGGGCAGAATGACATAATAGCAGACGATGGCATTTCGGAGCAGCTATCCTCCGGGTGAGGAAGCCTTGAACCAATATTTTCATCAATGACAGATCGGATGCATTATCATCTGCACTGGATGATCATTAATCGGCCTTAATTAGGGTCATACCTTTTCCGGGGAAAGAATAATGGAAGAAAGGGAAAAGATCAGATTTGGTTGGCTCAAGGTCATGTATCTCGAACCATCATTGGATCCGGAAGTTTTGGGGTTGGGATCCTCTCGGCACCCGGGCTATAGGAACGGTGTACGGATGGCCGGCCCAGGATCCGCTGCTTTTCGGTATAGCGGGACGTAATGCGACCGCATTTGCGGTCCTGTCGATCTTCGGCTTCTTTTCCCCGCTAAGGTTTGTGCCAATCCTTCTGCTGCAGCTCTCTTACAAAGTACTCTGTATGTGTTTGTCCTGCTGCCTGCGTTTATCGCAGGAGAGGTGAATCCATACGGATTGGTGCTTCCGCCATTTTTGCTACCTATGTAATAAAAGATCTCATCGCCATCCCGTTCGGGTACATGGTGGAAAGAGGAGAGGCCACAGTTCAGAAATAACTTTTCTTTAAAGTCTATTGAATGTTCCAGACCCCAGCCATACAGGCGAACCGTCCCTGTTCCGGAACACTCTTATGCGATAATTTCTGCCGTATGTCTTTCTAGGCGAGTGCGCTCATCATTCCCTGAATATTCTGCGCCACAACCGGGACCAGGGCTACGGCGAACGCAAGGGGGATCATAGCGGCAATGAGGGTGATGACCTCGTGGCTCTTCCGTCCATACATCTCGATGCCCTTCTGCCGCCAGTATTCGGTCCCCCCGTACGCAAAGAGCAGCACCAGGATGAAAAACGCCAGATAGATGAAGGGATTAGAGACCTGAATGATATCCCGCAGAAACGCGTTGCTTTCCCGCAATCCGAAGACGTGAATAGACAGGTTGGTGGTCACAAAATCGAGGCCAAAGATGACCAGAAACAGTATCCAGAAAGACTGGTAGATACGTTCAACCTTTTTCTTCACGTCTGTCTTCATGTACAGAATATGTCGCCGTCCCTGCTAGATAATTCTGTAGTTTTTCCCTGGTATGACGGCAAAAATTTACTCATTTTCTTGCGATAGATCGAAGACGTAGTGGATTCCCGAAAAAATAGGAATTCAAAAGAACGGGATCGATATAAGTTATCATTGGAAACAGCCGGCGCACCGGACAAATTCGCCTCAGTTTACTATCAGCCGGATTAAGGGCGGTCGTGATAAATCCGATACCAAACCCGATGGCTGTCCCTGCCGCGGCCATGCCGAGTACGATCCCAATACCCAGCCCGACGAAAAAGAAACCAGGAATGAATAATCCGGCCAGCCCCGCCTCTTCCATTTTTCATCAGAGTCCCTGGACCCAGGACATGAGCCGCCAGGGTGTTAAATATACCGGATCAGTGGATTTCTGTCTGGATCGAGTATTCCTCCTGCAGAAATACACCGTCGTTCTAGGGTATACCCCGCCTACCACCACAAAAAGAGTAAAGAATAAGGGCTCTGTTCATGCAGAGGTCTGCAGCATCCTTCGGATATCCTCAAGGGAAGATACCATGATAATCTGTGTGGTGTTAAAAGAAGACCACCGTGCGATCTCCGGCTCCATTCCCATCCGCTGGAAGGCGTCCAGGCTCGGCGCATTGTACACCTCATACAGGGTGTGCCCGGGAATGTCGAACCAGCAGCCGATCAGGGTGATATGATACTTTTTGAGAAGGGCGTCAAGTCCATTGAAGAGATCTTGGTGGATCTGCCGGCTTTTTTCGTTGAACATCCAGCAGCTTTCAGGATTGTGGCGGGAGATCAGGAGAAAGGTAGGATCGGATTTCACCAGCTACCCCTGCCGTTCATCGTAGTTAACAGTATTGTCCGCAGTACAGAAACGATAGATTGTGGGTCAGAGGGATTTCTCCCATCCCTGACCCATATCCATCAAGGGACGGACTTCGCCGACCTCAAAGGTAACAGTTGCGTGGATCATCTTTGCCCCTTCTTCGCCGATCACTTTGGCGAGCTGATTGCGATAGCTCTCCAGCTGGGGCCCGGATGTCGCCCACGACTTCACCTTCAGGTAGACTCGAATCCCTTTCCAGTCCATGACTGATTTTCCCGGTTCCATGATCAGAAATACGGCGTGTGGATTTTCCTGGAGATTCGAGAAGGTACGGTTTTTCCCCAGACCCATGACCACGGTTTTTTCATCGATCATGCGAGGCGAACCGAATACCGCCGTATCTACCTTTCCGTTCTTGTCCGCAGTGCTCAGGGTGCCGATCCTCGGCGCCTTGTTGAAGTACTCCATCAGTTTTCCAGGCATCGTTTCCTCTCCATGCATACCTGCCTTAATTCTCCATCTTTAAAAAGTACAGCCTAGAAAGTACGCATTTGCCTTTCGCATCAACATGTTCATCTCTGCCAAAACGAGAGATCACCTGCAGAAAAAGTATTCTGGTCACTGAAAATGATCAACCTCAAAGAAGACCACCTCGGCCAGGCATGCCTCGTAGCGGTTGTATACCTGGCCATCGCGGTCATGATCGTCCTTATCATAGAGGGTCTCTCTTCGCAGAACCTCGCCGGTGTGGACGGGCAACGGTTCCACGCGATGGCTGAGGCGATCATCTCCGGGCTTGCTCCGTACGTGGACTTCGTGGACCCCAAACCGCCCCTGATCTACTTCATCGTTACCCTGGTCGATCTGGTGGCCCCCGCCGGTGGGCTGGACATCCCGCTGATGGCGGGGATCAATGTGCTCTCTGCCCTGCTGATCTGGCATCTGGGGAGCGAAGAATATGGATCCTTCGCGGGATTTACAGCAGGGGCATTTTATCTCGTCACCTCGGTGTTTGTGCAGGGCTATTTCCTTTTCTCTGAACAGTTCGTGGTTCTGTTTCTCATTCTGGCCCTTCTCGCGGTAAGAACGAAGGGGTACTGGAGTGGTGGTCTGCTCGTGGGCCTCGCGTTTGGGTTCAAACAATATGCCCTTCTCGGTGCTCTCCCTCTTCTCTACCTGATGCGAGTGCAGGGCAGCAGGAAATATCATGAATTTCTCGCTCCCCTCCTCCTAGCCGCGGCTCTTCCTTTCCTACTGATCTACTTCTTTTACGGCTCCGCAGAGGCCGCCGCATCACTCCACTGGACCTTCGGCATCGGGCTGGCGTATCTCTCTGGCTCAGCCATCGCGGAGATCCCGAATTACCATCCAGATACGGTCTTTGCGTTCGCACTTAATATCATCGCAAGCATCGCCTTTGTCTTGCCCACGCTGATGTTCGCCGGAGCGAGTGTGATCCGGCGTGGAATCCGGACTCCCTTTGAAGGGACGGTGGCCGGCCTGGTGATCGTATTTGCCGGGACGCTATTGATCCG
>JAJRCO010000390.1 GCA_028678905.1 Methanomicrobiales archaeon | reverse complement strand
TTGATGAGGACCGCGAATTTCAAGGCGATGACCGACTACCTGGATGGCGATCCCCGTTTTGCCCACGTCCGACGGTCCAGGAAGGACATCGTCTTTACCTGGGCACGGAAAGAGTTCAGCAACCTGGTCCGAGCATGCGAAGCCGGCATCGCAGTCCCTGAACCGGTGGGATTTGACCGGAATATCCTCCTGATGCAATTCCTGGGAGAGAAAGGAGTTCCATATCCTCAGCTCCGGGTTGCTCGGATGGACGATCCTGAAGCGATATATCAGGACGTGGTGAAGAGCATGGAGATCCTTTTCCAAAAGGCCCACCTCGTCCACGCAGATCTGAGCGAATACAACATCCTTCTTGGGAATGTACCCTACATCATCGATATGGGTCAATCGGTGACGCTGGATCATCCCCGGGCGTTACAGTTCCTTGTACGGGACATTGCGAATGTAAACAGATTTTTCAGGCAATACTGCCATGTATTTGAAGAGAGAGAAATGTTTGACCGCATCACGGAAGGCAGGGGAAGAGAGGTCTGAGGCGATAGGATGACAAACCAGGAAATAAAAGTGGCCGGTGACCGGTTAGGGGTATTGATCGGAAAAGGTGGATCGACCAAGCGGGAGGTGGAAGAGAAGACCCACACAACCATCCGGGTCGACAGCAAAGAAGGTGTGGTTACCGTTGAAGGGGATGACGCCGAGGGAGTGATCGGGGCGGTAAAGGTAATCGAGGCGATCAACCGAGGATTTTCTCCCGAACGGGCATTCCAGCTGATGCGGGACGATGATCTGATTCTGGACGTCATCGACCTTGGGGCAGTGGTGGACACTCCACGCCAGCTTGAACGCGTCCGGGGTAGAATCATCGGAAGAGCGGGCCATTCTCGGGAGCAGATAGAAGATATGACCGGCACATCCATATCCGTCCACGGAAAGACCATCTCGCTGATCGGGCCTTTTGAACAGGTGAAAGTCGCCCGCACCGCGATAGAGATGCTGGTCAACGGAGTCCCGCATGAGACGGTGTATTCTTTCCTGGATAAGAAGAAACGGGAGTCAAAACAGGATTTGATTGCGTACTATTTCTGAGACTACCCTTTCCTATGGAACAACAATTCCGCAGAATTTTTTCTGAATTTGGCAACCGGTCTGTAAAAATGATTATTGCAGTGGAAAAAGAGGGGTGGGCGTGAGAATTGCGGATCTCCCGGTCCCATCTGCTCTGGCAGAAGAGTATCAGCGCAAGGGGATCACCGAACTCTATCCGCCACAGGCGGCCTGCGTGGAAAGGGGGTTGTTTACCGGGAATAACCTGCTCATTGCCATTCCTACCGCGAGCGGAAAAACCCTGGTGGCGGAGATGGCGATGCATTATCACGGTTTGAGAGGAGGGAAATGCCTGTACATCGTTCCTCTTAAGGCACTCGCCAGCGAAAAGTACGCAGAGTTTTCCGGCAAAGGCCTCTCCGTTGGTATTGCCACGGGAGACTATGACCAAAGGGAAGAGTACCTGGGAAAAAACCAGGTAATCATTGCCACCAGCGAAAAGGTGGATTCACTGCTCCGGAATAATTCTCCTTGGCTGGGAGAGATTACTCTTCTGGTAGTGGATGAAGTCCACCTGCTGGATTCTCCGGATCGAGGGCCCGCCCTGGAGATGGTGATCACCAAGCTGCGCCACCGCAATCCCGCACTTCAGGTGCTTGCATTGAGTGCGACCATCGGCAATCCGGAAGATCTCGCAGACTGGCTGGATGCCGAAACGGTCACCTCCACCTGGAGGCCGGTTGATCTCAGGCAGGGAATCTTTTTTCGGGGCAAAATTGTTTTTACTGATGGTGAGCGGCCAGTTCCTTCCCTTTCCAAATTTGACGACCTCAATCTGGTGCTCGACACCCTCCACGAAGGAGGGCAGTGTCTGGTGTTTGTGGGTTCCCGGCGCAATGCGGAGGCCTTCGCCCGGAAAGTTGCCGGAGCTCTGGGTCCCCAGGAAGGGGCCTCCGCTGCGCTGGCAGACCGGCTCCTTTCCCTCGCAGAAACGGAGGTAGACCGAACTCTCGCATCCACCATCCGGTGCCGGTCGGCCTTCCATCATGCAGGTCTGCGGCGGGAGGCCCGGTCTTTAATCGAAAAGGGATTCCGGGAAGGCGTGATCCAATGCATCGCGTCTACCCCTACTCTCGCTGCAGGTCTTAATCTACCGGCAAGAAGGGTCCTTATCCGCGATTATTCCCGCTACGAGGCCGGAGAGGGGATGGTCCCAATCCCGGCCCGCGAGTATCATCAGATGGCGGGAAGGGCGGGCCGCCCGGGGCTCGATCCCTACGGGGAGGCGATCCTGATCGCAAAGGGGGAGGGGGATGTGGAGCGACTTATGGAGTGGTATCTCAACGCGCCTCCTGAAGATGTACAATCGCGGTGCACGACAGTCTGGGCTCTGTGCACGCACATCCTCTCCCTGATTGCCACCCGCTTCGTATCCGACGAAGAAGGATTGTACCGTTTTCTTGGCGAGACTTTTTACGGTCATGAAAGGGGTGATGCGGGAGGGCTGGAATCCATCCTGGAGCACTCACTTGAATATCTCCGACTCGCCGAAATGGTAGTGGAGATTCAGGGCCAGTATTCCGCTACTGACTATGGGATGGCCGTCTCCCACCTGTATCTCGATCCCCGCAGCGCGGAGCTGATTGCTACTTCCTTAAGACGGGATCTCTCTTTTTCTGAACTCGGATATCTTCAGGTTGTCTGCCGCACTCCGGATATGCCAAGACTGTACCTGAAAAAAGGGGACGAGCATCTGCTGGATAAGGTCTTGCGCGAGCATGGAGAAGAGCTCTGGCTGGATGTTCCTTTTTATGGAGATGAGGAGATGCAGGAGTTTCTCTCCAGCCTGAAAACAGCACTGCTAATCCGGGACTGGGCAAATGAGATGGGAGAGGCCCTCCTTTGTGAGCGCTACAATGTGGGGCCCGGGGATATTTACACGATGGTGGAGAGCATCAACTGGCTCCTTCATGCGGGTACCAAACTATCAGGTATGTTCTCCCCCCGATTAACCAGAGTGCTGCGGGACCTGGAGATGCGAGTAAAGCATGGGATTCGCGAAGAGCTCCTGCCCCTTATCTGGTTGCGGGGAATCGGACGTGTCCGTGCACGCCGCCTCTACAATCAGGGGATAACGGATACTGCCTCCCTTAAAGCGGCTGGAAGGACACGGGTGAAACCTATACTTGGTGCGGGAATAACCGATCAGATTTTTGCCCAGGTGGAATCGGAGGGATCCGGCGATACTAAAGAGACCCAATCGTCTCTGGAGAGATACCGATGAGGAACAGGGTGCCCAGGTTTGAAATTCGGGCTGCGGTGATGGATCGTTGCAGCCCGGCGGAGTTGATCCGGGAAGCACAGCGGATCGGTCTGCAGTCCCGTTGTTGTATCGTCTGTCTGGATGCGGATCGTATCGCCGGGGTCAGGCATGCAGAGTCAGCAGTGCGCCATGGTCTCCGTGCATGGGAAGCAGGAACTGCGATCGCCGATTCGCTGGAGATGGAGGTTCTCCTCTACGCGGGAGGTACGCGGCAGACTAGCATTGGAAGTACCTTTGGGGTGCGATCGGATACCACGAATCTGTACCTGTGCTTCATTCCTCCTTCCGAAGAGGCGATTACCGAGATGGGATACTGTGTACGCCACACCGAAGAAGATGGTGAAAATCTGACGGAGGAGAAGGTCAGGAGGTTGGCAGAACTATTCGGTATCACCCCCGCGGAATGTGAAGCGGTGGGAAGGGGCCGCTTCCAGGATCTCGTCATCGAACGGGTGGCGCTCCTGGACGTATACCGATGATACCGGAATAGGAAGTTTTTCATGCACGGAGATGTCCTTGATGTGAAGCCAGTCTCTCTTTATTATCATCGAAATTGCCTTTCTGAGTGACGCATCCTCCCCGATCTCAATTTCGAGTTTACCAGCTTCCGTGATTTTGAGCTGCACGGTGAGGCCCGTTAACCATCGTAAGAACTGGATAAAAATTATTTCCGGGCGTGAGAGAGGATGTGGGCACATTCTGGGATGATCAAGTCGTCGACTGCAAGTCGGGCTGCGGCAGGTGACCCGGGGATACAGAAGACTACGCTCTCACCGATGACACCGGCAAGGGCACGAGAGAGGATTGCTGCTGTTCCGATCTCCTGATAACTCATCCAGCGAAACAACTCTCCGAATCCATCGATTCTCTTCTGGATGAATGGTGTGATCGCTTCGATGGTACAGTCATCCCTGGTGAGACCCGTACCCCCGCAGAAGATAAGGCAGTTCGACCGGGTCAGGGCAAAATGAAGGACCTCTTGAATCTGATCGACCTTGTCGGGGACTACAGTGTAATAACTTATTCCGGCTCCGGCCTTTTCTAAAAGTTCGCGTATGATTCCTCCGCTGATGTCGGTGTCTTTGGATCGTGATGTGGAAACAGTGATCACCGCAGCGCGAATTTCAAGAGAGCTGGTATGGCTGGATTTCATGTTCCTATCCGGACTGCGCATGAGTGCTATATATGGACATCCATGCTTGTATGAGATTCCTCTTGAATCGGCCACCCCTTCATTTCCTATGGAAATAGCATACCCATTATAGTAGACTCTTCAATTCTGATTCTTCATTTTTCTTCGGATAATATAAGAACATTTATATAATATATCAATTATATCAACAAATGAATAATAATAAAAATATTTTGATTATATTTCAAAATAATCACTCTCCACAGGAAATAAAGGGGTTGGTCTCCCCACCGGAAAGCACCCGGGTACGCGTTCTCAAAAACATGTAATCTCGGCGTAGAATTGAGACAGTTACTCTCCACTGGAAATAACATGATCTCGGAAGCAAAAAACGATGGACTTATCGTTCTGAGCTGCACACGCATGAATCTCCACTGGAGTGGGGGGATATTCTTATGGAGGGCGAGGCGGATTCATCATTGGGGTTGTTTCAAAAATTCCTGACCAACAGAAATATTTTCAAGAACCGGGAGGTTCTTCGGCATTCTTACCGGCCCCAGATTCTACCTCACCGGAAACCCCAGATCAATACAGTAGCGGGCATTCTGGCCCCCGCCCTGAGGAAAGAAACTCCCTCAAATATCCTCATTTATGGAAAAACGGGCACCGGTAAAACCGCCTCGGTCCGCTATGTTGGTGCCGAACTGGAAAAAGCTGGCTATGAGATGGGCCTATTCTGCAGGGTAGTCCACTTAAACTGTGAAGTAATCGACACTCAGTACCGGGTACTTGCTCAGATCGCAAAATGCATCGAAGATCTAGAAAGCAAGGCCAGCGACAAAGCACGAACCAATATCCCGTTTACCGGCTGGCCAACCGACCAGGTGTATACCGAATTAAAGAACCAGC
>JAJRCO010000078.1 GCA_028678905.1 Methanomicrobiales archaeon | reverse complement strand
CATAAGTCCCGCGTCCGCCGCGCCAGCGGCTTCCTTCTGACGGCTTTTTCGAACGCGACGCCTCACGCCTTCTATGAGCTTTGAGCACTCATCCCGGCGTCGCATCCGAAAAAGCACTAGCGTCATCCAACCGGAGTCCGCGAGAAGCCTCACATGTAGAAAGCATAACGAGGCTCGATTCTCTGATTCTCTCCGCAATGCTTGAGAACATTGCCGACGCCGTAAGCGGCTGTCAAGGTCAATGGCATACCCCCGTCGAACTGTGTGCTATTCCAATTCATCTTGGTTAGCGCAAGGATCTCCTTCGCGTGCACCGATGGGGTTTGGTCGCCAGCTGCAATCTTGATAGACACCGGGCGCGGAACGTACATACCGGGGTAGGTCTCAAAGAATGGAACGCTGCCCTTGGTGTACAAGACACCGCTCCGTGCGCTTGTTTGCAGGAACGTCCCGCGCAACGGAGGATAAATTCCGTCTCGATACAAACGAATATCGGAATCGGTCAGATGCACAAGGTCGTGAACTGCAATTCTCTCTTCTTGAACCGCCTGTTTGGCTCCAGCCTCCTCTTCCTGGGAGAAGGGCGAGCTCTTATGAATGACAATGCGAGCCGGCAAAGTGAAATGAACATCCCGATACCGCGCCAGAGCATCCGCGATGAGTTTTCGGCAATCGTCGCCCGAAAGATGGGGCTGCCGATCGTCCTTTGAAAGCGAGGCCGCACCGCCTCGTACAACGATTCCCTCGCCGAGTTCGTTGAAGACCTGCGCCATACTTGTCGTAAGCCGCGATCGATCCAGGCTCTCAAAGAAACTGATGCCCACAAAACACGCTGAAAGTTGGGCGGGATCGCGGACTAGACGCCACGGCGTTCCGCCGGCCTTGTAATACAGTGCAGAGAAGATGTTCCAAGCTCGCGTCGCTTCATCCTGAAGCGGCCGCGGTGTTCCTGCACGCTTCTGCTTGCGCGCTTTCGATACATCGTAGGTGCCGGGCAAGATCAGCTGAATCGGGATGCGAAACTCCATGGTCCGTGCCTTCAGCAAATGATGAAGGTCTTTCCTTCCAGGACTCTTTCGCTCCTCCGAAAGCAGTTCCAGTAATTCCAGCGGCAACGCACACATGATCACACTTGGATTACTGTTTTCCGCAAGGAACTCGATTTCTTTGGTAAACAACGCAGCCGCTCGCTCAACGCGGACTGCAATGCCCTCGACCGCCCCCACTGTTTCGATTGCACTGCTCGAAACAATCCTCGTCCGTGTTGGGTCGGTAGAGAATTCGGAGCAAAACGAGCTCGTTGAAGTGACCGGCGGAAATGCCGGAAAGAGATTCGGCTGCTTAGTTTCCTTTTGCGCAATTCCTCGAGAACACTTCTCGATCTACTGAGACGTTCCCTCGACCGTCTCTGCCGTCCCGATTAAACCAAGGCGAACTTCCTTCGGGGCCTTAGGAGCCTGGAGGTCGAATGGGCCATAGTCCTTGATGCCGAAGCGGATATCAACATGACGGCCTCCGCCACCGAACTCAAGTTCTGGCTCCTCAAGAATCGAAAGATTCATAGCTCAAGCTCCGTCTGCTCCTCTTGATCCTCTGCAAACACAGTCTCCTGGCGCTCCTTTTCTTCGCGCTTCACCCAATCCACGTCATCGAATCCGCTGTCCGCT
>JAJRCO010000305.1 GCA_028678905.1 Methanomicrobiales archaeon | reverse complement strand
GACGCTGGGAGGGATGCGTGAAGAGGCATTCACCCGCCGCATCCCCCCCGGGACCTCCCGCAAGGAGTACATCGCACTCCGGTTCCGTCAGGTGCTGGTGGAGTCGAAAGGATTCGATCTGGTGGCGATGGGGAGACCGGAAGGGCTGGGGTGCTACTGTTTCGCGAACACCCTTCTCTCCGAGGCAATGGAATATCTGGAAAAGGAGTACCAGTGGCTGGTGGTGGACAGCGAGGCGGGAATGGAACACCTCAGCAGGCGGACGGTGGGTATGCCGGATATCCTTCTAGTAACGAGCGACCCGTCCGCAAGAGGGATACGGACCGCAGACCGGATCCGCGATCTCGCGGTCTCTATCGGGATAGAAAAAGATCGAATATTCCTGGTGTTGAACCGGGTAAAATCATCATCAGAAATCTGGAAGGAGGGAGACACTTCCATTTTCGGTATCGTCCCAGAAGACCCGGAGGTGGAGGCGGCGGATATTAATGGAAATCCGCTGGCAGGACTGAGCAAAAACATACCTGCACGTATTGCGGTGAGGTCACTTCTCCAGAAAGTAAAAAAAACCTGTAGCCGCCTTCCCACATAGCTTCACGGGTTCATCGGTGTTATCGGGTCTGTGGTTTGCGCAACTCTTAATACTGTTCCATGCTAACAGTGAACACGCTATTTAGTGACATGGTGAAGGAATGCTAGAGGTTGCCGGAATAACCAAGCAGATCGGGGGACTGACCGCGGTGAACGGGGTCGACCTAAGGGTAAAACAGGGCGAGATAGTCGGGCTGGTCGGCCCGAACGGAGCCGGAAAGACAACCCTGATGAATGTCATCTCCGGATTGACCCGCTCCAGTGCGGGAAGGGTCCATTTCTGTGGAGAGGAGATAACCAACCTGGCCCCTGAAAAGATCTGCAAGAAAGGGATCGCCAAGACCTTCCAGATACCCCACTCATTCCCGGACCTTCCTTCCCGTCAGGCGGTAATGGTCGGCGTCCTGTTCGGTAATCACAAAAAGTACCGCATGGAGGAGGCGGACGCCCGAGCTACGCAGCTTCTGGAATTTGTGGGGCTTTCCCGTGAGAAATGGGACGCCCCGGTAAAGAATCTCAACGCGGGTGAAATGAAGAAAGTGCAGCTCGCTCGTGCGCTTGCTTCAGAGCCAAAACTCCTTCTTCTCGATGAACTGATGACCGGCCTCACCCCTACCGAGATCAACGAATCGATCCATCTGATCAGGAAGATCCGGGACTCCGGGATTTCGATAATTCTCACCGAACATATCATGCACGTGATCATGGGAGTATCAGATCGCATCATCGTGCTCGATCACGGTGAGCAGATCGCGGAAGGCGATCCGCAACAGGTCGCGAAGGACGCACGGGTTATCGAGACCTATCTGGGCGAACCATTTGGCTGCTGACCAGGGGGGATGGCGATGCTCGAGATCCGCGATCTCACTGTTTTTCATAACAACCTGCAGGTGTTGTGGAACGTGTGCCTTTCGGTCGAAGCCGGTGAGCTGGTGTCCCTTATCGGATCTAATGGTGCAGGTAAGACCAGCATGGTCGAGACCATTTTCGGCCTGAACCGAGAGGCCAGAGGGAATATCACCTTCTCCGGTGAGAGCATCCTGGGTCTCCCTCCGTACGAGATCGTCCAGAAAGGTATATCACTCGTTCCGGAGAGGAGGGAATTATTTCCACGGATGTCGGTATACGAAAACCTCCTGATAGGAAGTATGGGGGAAGGAGAAAATATGCTCGCCCATATTTATCAGCTCTTTCCTATTCTCGAACAGCGGACCAAACAACAGGCAGGGACCCTGAGCGGGGGCGAACAACAGATGCTCGCTATTGCCCGCAGCCTGATGTCGCATCCCCGTATGCTCGTGCTGGACGAACCCTCGGGAGGTCTCTCCCCTCTGATGGTCTCTCAGGTATTCGGGGCGCTGCAGAAACTGAAGCAGGAGGGGGTTACTATTCTCCTGCTGGAGCAGAATGTGCGCCGGGCGCTGGAACTTGCCGATCGAGGCTATGTGATGGAAAACGGACGAATCACCCTGGAAGGGAATGCCCGTGAACTCCTTGAGAACGAACACATCCAGTCCGCATACCTGGGTATCTGATCGCTATCATGAGATCCAGTCTGATGAATGGCGATTTCACTAGAATCCTGTTTTCACAGTACCTAATTTTAAAAAAAGGTCTGGTGAATACCTGCCTGTTCTAGAGGATATCAGAGAAATCTCGTTACTTTCTGAATATGAGAGCAAACTTATGATAGCGAACCATCCGTTCAGGCGGATATCCAGTCCGCCGAATAGATAACGCGATTCTATCTTTTTTGATCAAACCTAACATGAAATTTATGTAGTCGATATGGGCGGGCTTTCGACTGATTCGAACCCTACCTGAGAAACTCGAGGGTATGAAATGTGGATGATGAGTGACCTTCCGGTTCAATTTTTCTTCCGGTGCACCACATCCCGAATCCGTTCGGGAAGGGAGACCAGGCCCCGGGGCAGGAAGATAACGACCAGGATGAGCAGGCCCCCAATGATAATGAACCGTTCATACGTCAGCCCCATTCCCTTGAGCCCGTCCCAGAAGAATGTGAGGAGGAAGGTCCCCAGGATTGGGCCGGTGAT
>JAJRCO010000196.1 GCA_028678905.1 Methanomicrobiales archaeon | reverse complement strand
CATTTTTTTTCCAACGATGCATCTCGGAAGAGGAAGAATTCTGATACTCGGCACCGCTTCATTGATTGCCGGAATAATAATCTTCGGCCACGGTCAGCCGCTCTTTATTTATACTCTCCTACTGGTTCCAGTCTGGTTCTTCTCTGAAGCCACCTTCCCAAGCTACACGATCTCGTTTCTGCTCATCTACGCCGGGACAGCCGCCATACTGTACACACTCCTCGAACCTGAGAAGAAACACGATTGGACGGATGCCCTCCAACACGCGTTCCTCTTTGGGACTCTATGGATGGATCACCAGATAATGTACACCGACACGATGCAATGGAGCCTACACCAAACGCATTACGCTCAATACATCATCGGACTCAACGGCCTAATGATCATCCTCCTCGCTTTCCTGATCCCGCGGCTCCGAGGCGGGACCCTAAGTAAGCAGCCCGTCTACTGGTTCTATCTCTGTCTCGGCGTACTCATTGCCCTAGGTTCCGGTTACCCCATTAAACTATGATTATTAGGGATCACTAGGTGGCTTGGAGCCAACGTCCTTCAGACCTAGGTCGAAGATTGGGGCGACGTGGCCGGTGATCGCGATGGGCTGGGTCTGTCGGGGCATGACCTTGTCGAGGAGGCGGTCACGGTACTTCAGCTTCAGGCTCCTCTGGTCAACGATGGTTATCTCGGCGAGCTGCTGCCGGAGAAGCTCGTCGATCATGTCCCCCGACCAGGAGTACCCCGGCTCCTCATCACGGACCTCAGCCCAGAGCCTCTCCACGGTTCTCTCACTCACCTTCCTGTATCCTTCGCCACGCATCCTGTCGGCGACGTCGGCGGCTGTCAGTCCCTTCAGCTTCAGCTCAACAACCCTGACACGCTTGTTGATCCTCTGATTTCCGCCATTTTCCGCCAAATTCCGCCAAACTCACCTTTCCACTCTCTTGGGAATCTCACGTGTGAACTGCTAATCTTCGTGTTCTAATGACTGGAATTAAATAGTCCCTTAATCACCCACGATAGTAGATACCATGCCGATAGAGTCGAAATGGGTCGCCGCCATAGCCTCGACACTTACTATTCTAAGCTTCGTCAGCATCACCCTCCTCACCCCGCCCCCCGGCACGAGAGTTTCCTCAGATCAAGCCATCCAAGCAATCAGGGATAGCCCAAAGGTCGACGGCGAGATAGTCACACACTCCTCCCCCTCCACCATGACTCTACAGTGGACATTACTAGATTGGGACAGGGAGCCATGGATCCATGAAAGCCCGCCGTACCATATCTTCCTCGCAGCCGCCCCGCCGACTGGTTACGAGCCATACTGGTTTGTGAAGTACATAACCAGGCTGATGATGGAAGGAGAGCCGTGGGAATACGAGGGAAAATACATCGTTGACGCCTCGTCGGGGGAGCTGCTGGCCTCCGTGGAGATGGCTCACCCGGCGCTGCACAACTCAACCCGTATGCCTCTAAGTGGAGACTTCTGGACGCTGTCCCTGAACCCGCCTCAGGCTGACTCGGAAAAGCCCTACAAGCTGAAGGCCGGTGAGACTCTCATCATAGACGCGATCGTGAAGGCAAAACCTGCCTACGATGCTTCCCTGTCGCTCACGTTCGAGGCCACCGATATCCGCCCTGGCCTGAAAGTGAGTATGAATTCGACTACTGCCCTGCTGAGGGCGGGTGGCTCCGTCGCGGTTAGGTACAGTATATCGAGGTCGGGTGAGGTGGGGCTTAACCCGACGCCTAACCCGAACTGGGCTTTCGGGATCGATGTTCATGGCTGCTATAAAGGTGAGGGTCTATCCGTATTCATCGAGCCCTAAATATAGCTTAACGTCTGGGTCCAGTGTTCTACTTGTCGGCTTGT
>JAJRCO010000008.1 GCA_028678905.1 Methanomicrobiales archaeon | reverse complement strand
TGCCAGGATCTCCAGCTTCAGAATCTGGTCTGGGACGTTGTCGGTGCCCTGCTTGAGGAATCCTTCCAGGACAGTCTTGAACATCTCGATTCGCAGGTTCGTGTCGGCTGACTCACGCTGGCTGACCAGTTCCGCGAATGCCCTCTGGTTCGCTTCAAATAGCTGTTGGCGGTTGACATAAACGGAAGCGAGCAGGCCCACGATCGCCACCGTCAGGGGAGTTGCAAGGTCGCGCGCCAAGCCGCCGAATCTGGCCCAACGATTGGGCCGGGGAGAAGACTCTTCGCCTGCCATCGCTACTTCACCTTCAGGCTGCCGGCGGAGACCTCAAACTCGTACTTCGCGGGCTCCGCGTAGGAGAATACGTTCGCTATAGCGGGAGTCTTCCCGCCAATGTTGACGCGAAACTCACAACGGCCGGTCTCCTTGACGAAGATTTGGTAGCTACCGTCTGCTGCGGTCTTGCCTTCGTAGGAAGTCTTGGCCGGAGAGACGATGACGATCTCGATGCCGGGCATGCCCTTGCCGGTGGCATCCCGCAAGGTTCCGTAGATCTGCCCGGCGGTAAGCAGCGGAGATCCGCAGACGACCAACAGCACATAACTCCAAAACCGATGCATTCTTTCATTCTCCAGCAACTGTGCGCCACGGAATTCCGCGCACTCATTCTGTTGACGGATGCACCCGGACCGTAAAGTGTTTCATTTGCAAATGTGGAAGCGCGAGCGAACCGGGCATTAAGATCCAGTCAAGCCGCCTCAGCCGCTTCGTTTCAGATCTTGCGGCACGATCCCGCGACTCAAATAGTCATTGAGGCGGGTAT
This sequence comes from Methanomicrobiales archaeon, assembly GCA_028678905.1. Lineage (GTDB taxonomy): Archaea > Halobacteriota > Methanomicrobia > Methanomicrobiales > JACTUA01 > JAJRCM01. The sequence continues at coordinate 1,080 of JAJRCO010000008.1, read as the reverse complement.
TCGACCGCCCCATTGCTTTCCGCGCGGCGATCCCTGTGGCTAAGGTGATGTGCTATCAGTAATCAAATGGCATCCGACGAAGATTTGAAAGCAGAAATTGAACGGCTTCGAGCCGAGAACGAGGCGTTGAAGAAGCCTGCGAGAGGGCAGATGTCGCTAAAGGTGAGCGAGAAAGGTGGCCTGTCTGTATACGGGCTGGCGCTTTCCCGTCACGCTTTACAAGGAGCAGTGGGTAAGGCTCTTGGCGATGGCCGATGATATCCGCAACTTCATCCGCGAGAACGACAGCGCTCTGAAGACGAAAGAGTAAGGAGTTGTAGCGAAGGAAATGCGATCATACTTAAAGTTACTCTTCACAATTACTTCTATGCTGGCATGCGTCTCCTGCAGCAAGAACCAGCCCGCCTACCGTCCGGAATCTACTGTCCGCGAAGTAATGGACTCCATGGTAGAGCCGAATGCGGATTTTTTGTGGGGTGCGGTCTCTACCCGATCCACCAGGGAAGGAATCATCGAAAAGGCACCTAAAACCGACGAAGACTGGAAAGAACTACGCGAACATGCCATTTCTCTTCGTGAAGCTACAAATGTAATTCAGATTCCGAACCGCAGCGTTGCGAAAGCCGGAGAAAAGGCGGGTGATCCGCGGATTGAGCTAACGCCCGAATTAATACAGACGATGATCGAGTCCGACCGCACTACATGGGCGCGTCATGCCCACGAACTCTACGATGCAGTCGGAATCTATCTTAAAGGCATCGATGCGAAGAACGTCGATGCGATTACCGACGCGGGTGGAGACATCGACAAGGCGTGCGAAGACTGCCACCGCAGGTATTGGTATCCGAACGAAAATAAGGGCCAATCGGGTTCCGTTCGCCCTAAATAATGAACGCGCAGAAGCTACCGATAATGTGACTTAACGTTCCTAAAATCCAACCAACATCCGGACCATCCTTTTTGCGCGGTACGGCTCGCCTAGTCCGAGGGGCGCGTCTGCGGGAACCATGGCGGGATCGAAGTAGGTGCCAAACATCCTGTCCCAAAGACTGAATGTCGCGCCGAAATTCCTCCGATTGT
>JAJRCO010000160.1 GCA_028678905.1 Methanomicrobiales archaeon | reverse complement strand
GCGGGAGATGCCGAATCCCACCGCGATCGGCAGCAGGCTGGTCTTTCTAACGGTTCTGATCAGATCCTCTATATGCGGAAAGCGATCTTCCCTCATCCCGGTCACCCCCAATGTGGATACCAGGTAGAGGAAGCCTCCGGCCCGGGAGGTGATCCGACTCAGCCGCTCTTCGGAGGTGGTCGCGGTAACGAGGAAGATAGGATCGATGCCGGTCTGTTGTGCAACCGCTACCACCTCCTCAGATTCCTCCACGGGCAGGTCGACAATCAGAATCGCATCGGCCCCTGCCGCCGCCGCTTCCTCGTAGAAACGGGCCACTCCGCGGGTGAACACACTGTTGTAATAGGTCAGGATCACCAGGGGAATCTCCGAATAGTTGCGAATCTCACGAAGTAAGGAGAAGAGGAGATCCGGGGTCATCCCCGCGGCGAGAGCCCGTTCATCCGCTTCCTGGATAACAGATCCGTCAGCAACGGGGTCCGAAAAGGGCATCCCCAGCTCCAGCACGTCGGCCCCGGCATCTATGATCGCTTTGGCATAGGAGACTGACGCGGCGTACTCCGGGTCGCCTGCCACCAAAAAGGCGATGAACGCCGGATGATCTCTCCCCTGGAATATCCGCGAGAGCCGTTTCATGCGGACTCCCTGCTTCGCCGGGACACTTCTGCGACATCTTTATCGCCACGTCCAGAGAGGTTGACGATGACAATATCGTTCCGGTCGCACCTATCTGCGATCTGGAGCAGCCCGGCGAGGGCATGCGCTGATTCCAGGGCAGGGATGATCCCTTCTTTCCTGGCCAGGAGCGAGAACGCCTCCAGTGCCTCTTCATCGCGTACCGCCCGGTACTCGACCCGTCCGCAGTCTTTAAGCATACTGTGCTCGGGTCCCACCGCCGGATAGTCCAGACCTGCCGACACACTGTGCGTGTTGTGGATCTGGCCGTGAGAATCCTGCAGGACATAGGTAAGGGCGCCGTGGAGCACCCCTTTCGTCCCGGCACACAGGGAGGCGCCATGTTCGCCGCCCTCCAGCCCCTTCCCTCCTGCCTCCACCCCGATCAGGCGGACCTCATCCGAAAGGAAAGGATAAAACATCCCGATCGCATTGGACCCTCCTCCCACACAGGCGAGTAATACATCAGGGAGCCGGCCCTCTTTGCGGATGATCTGTTCGCGGGTCTCTGTACCGATCACCGACTGAAAATCCCGCACCATGGAGGGGTACGGATGCGGACCCACCACCGATCCGATCAGGTAGTGGGTGGAGTACACGGTGGCAGCCCAGTCCCGCAGTGCCTCGTTAATGGCGTCCTTCAGGGTTCGGGTGCCGGTAGCGACCGGCCGGACCCGTGCACCCAGGAGTTGCATGCGGAAGACGTTCAGCTCCTGGCGACCGCTATCCACTTCTCCCATATACACCTCAACCGGGATTCCGAGGACCGCCCCGGCGATGGCGGTGGCCACCCCGTGCTGGCCTGCCCCTGTTTCCGCAATCATACGAGTCTTACCCATGAATTTCGCCAGCAGCGCCTGGCCTAGTGTATTGTTAATCTTATGTGCACCGCCATGGAGAAGATCTTCCCGTTTCAGGTAGACCTTCAGTCCCAGAGACGAAGACAGATTCTCACAATAGGTGAGAGGGGTGGGCCGTCCTGCATATTCGGTCAGGTAGTGGTGCAGAGTGGCCTGGGCACGCCTATCCAGGCGGAATTGTTCGTATGCAGTCTCCAGTTCGATCAGCGCCTCCATGAGGATCTCTGGAACGAATTGCCCCCCGTATTCTCCAAATCGGCCGGACCCGGTCATGGGCCCACCTTCCGGACCGCAGAGAGAGATTCTCTCCGCTTCTCCGTGCTCTTGTCGCAGGATGCTCCGGGACGGCCTGGGACAACCCGCCATTTGATACGACGGTCGTCCTTTGACCGGGTGATGCCGCTGAGTCTTACGCGGATACGAATCCCTCCATAGCAGACCGGGGATCGGAGGCGGTCATCAGGGATGAACCGATCAGGAATGCGTCCACGGATCCTTTCAACCGTCGGATATCTGCCGGATCCCGGATACCGCTCATGGAAATGCGGAGCCGGTCCCCGCAGAGTGGGGCGAGTCGTTCCGTGGTCCTCAGATCCACCTCCATGGTCTGCAGATCGCGGTTATTGATTCCGATTATCCCTGCTCCACTTGCATGTGCCTGCCGGATCTCCTCCGGGGTGTGCACCTCCACCAGGGGTTCGAGACCCAGGAAACGGGCCAGTGATGCGTACCGGAGGAGGTCTTCTCCCAGGATCCGGGCGATCAACAGGATGGCGTCTGCGCCCATCGCCCTGCTCTCGTACACCTGTCCAGGGTCGATGATAAAATCCTTGCGCAGCACCGGAACCGGGACGAGCTTTCGCACCCGGATGAGCAGATCGGTGCTCCCCCGAAAGAAGGTGGGCTCGGTTATTACAGACAGGGCCACGCATCCTCCCTGAACCAGATCGGCGGCAAGCGATTCTGCGTTTGCGGGGCTTTGCAGCAACCCGCCCGCCGGTGACGCGAATTTCAATTCCCCGATCACCGGGTTTGCACCGGAGACCGACCGGATCGCCCGGGAAAGACTGCGAGTCTTCTCCGGAAAAGAACGGGGAACCGCAGAAGGAAGGGCAGATACCCTTTCCTGCGTCGCGGCGAGAATATCCTCAAGCATCATGCGGCGCACCTCGATTCCTGGATGAGCCCCTCCAGTGAGCGATAGGCCCGTCCGGAATCGATCGAATCCCGGGCAAGGGACACTCCCTCCTCCAGGTTGTCCGCTCGCCCCCCCAGGTAGATCGCAGCCCCGGCGTTCAGCAGGACCACGTCACGAGCAGGCCCCTTCTTTCCAGAAAGGACATCGCGGAGAATGCGGGCATTTACCTCCGCGTCCCCACCCCGCAGGTCGTCCAGAGACGATTGGTCGATGTCGAACCGGCCACACCGCAGCAGATAGGTGGTCATCCCCCGATCGGAGAGCTCAGACACCCGGGTGTGCCCGTGGGTGGTAATTTCGTCGAGTCCCGCACCATACACCACCATCGCCCGGTCTACGTGGAGTATGTCCAGCACCCGCACCAGCTTTTCAGTGAGAGCCGGGTGATAGACCCCGATCAGCTGGGCCCCTGCACCCGCCGGATTGGTGAGCGGGCCAAGAATGTTGAACACCGTTCTGATCCCAAGCTCCCTGCGGGGGCCCATGACATGACGCATGGCCGGATGGTAGGCAGGGGCAAACAGAAAGGCGATCCCGTGGCGAGCGAGGATCCGGCAGGAGCTCTCCGGATCTAGATGTACCTGCACTCCCAGCGCCTCCAGTACATCTGCCGATCCGCACCGGCTGCTCACGCTGCGGTTTCCATGTTTCACCACCGGAACACCGGCACCGGCCGCCACGAAGGCCGCCGTGGTGCTGATGTTGAAGGTAGAGGACCCGTCACCTCCGGTTCCACAGGTGTCTACGAGGGTCCCCGGCACCTGCGGACGCATGGGCACTGCAGACTCGCGCATGGCGGAGGCGAATCCGGCCAGCTCGGCGACGCTCTCCTCCTTCATGCGGAGGGCGGAAAGAAGGCCCCCTACCTGGCTCTCCGTGGCTTGACCGGCCATGATCTCCCGCATTACGGTTCTCGCCTCTTCCAGCGTGAGATCCGTCCGTTCGATGACTTTCTCGATCGCGTTGCAGATCATGACGTAACCCCTCCCGCGAGGAAATTTTTTATGATACGATCTCCTTCCAAAGTGAGGATGCTCTCCGGATGAAACTGGACACCCTGAATCGGGTAGGTGCGGTGACGGACTCCCATAACGTATCCGTCCTCGCAGCTATGAGCAGTCTCTATCAGGTCAGGAGGAAGGCTGCCCCGATCGACGACCAGGGAATGATAACGGGTAGCGATGAGGGGGTTGGAGACGCCGGCAAAGATTCCGGTTCCCTGATGGGCGATCCGGGAGACCTTCCCGTGAACCACCCGCTCAGCACGGACTACCTTTCCACCATAGGCATGACAGATCGCCTGGTGACCAAGACAGATGCCCAGCGTC
>JAJRCO010000326.1 GCA_028678905.1 Methanomicrobiales archaeon | reverse complement strand
CGTTCCCGAAGAATGTTTCGAGGGATAATAGAGAGCCACTTTCGCATCTTCCTGCACCCCGATCAGAGTGGCCAGCGGGATGCCGGAAAGTGCGATCCCTACGATTACATCTGCACATATCTCCCCGGGAGGTGGAGGAGGAACGGAGGTTTCGCGTGCAGCATAATAACGCTGGATCATGAGAATTGCGAGCTCGTTCAGCAGCGAGCCATGCGCACTCACCCCGGTCCAATCGATGTGCACGTCCTTCGGTACGATCTCACTCCGGTTCTGGGTCAAAAGCCAGGTGACCGTCTCCATGGAGAGATTCAGTTCATCCCCGATCTGGCTCTGGCTATGTCCCTCGGAAAGAAGCTGTTTCGCCTTCCGGATCAGGTCATCGACGCTACTCATGGAGGAGAGTGTATTCTCTTATCTAATGGTTCTTTTCATTGCAGAACCGCAGACGGGGCAGAAACCCGGTCCCTCCCCATATCGCCCGCATCCGGTACAGCGGTACCTCCAGGATCTGGCCTGAGCCCTCCGCTGATAGATGGGTAACACCGGTACCTGCAGATGAAGGGCGACATTCTGCAGGGCAAAGTCATCAGTAACCACCGTACCCCCGGTATCCAGAGAAAGGGCAAGGAGCCCGATATCGGTAGGGGAGAGGATACCTGCATCGCCGCTCTGGCCCATTCCTTCCTGCACCCGTTTCATGGAGATGGCAGAGGGTTCGCGCACCTCCAGACCTGCGGAGAGAAAAACCTCAAAGCGCAAACGGGAGGCGATATCACGGATTTCTTCCACTACTCCCGAGGTAGTGATACATGATTCGGGGGTCCTCCATTCTGAGAAAAATACACTGGTATCTAGAATGTAGATCAGGAGCTCACCTCCACCACATCCCCCTCACTGATCTGCACCCGATATCCGAATTGAGAGAGCAGCCATTGCATGGTTCGAGTGTGCAGCGAAAGTTCGCTCACCGTATATGATCCATGATACCGCGCCAGGTACAGAAGCATCTGATCGGCGAGATAACGATCCACCATTCCGCCGGCCTTTACCTCATCGATAAGCATATCGGCCGCCTTCTGACCTACCTCCTCGGCGGGAAGGCCCCTTGATCCCAGCGCGATCCCTCCCTTCATCCCCCTCCACGCCGTGCAGGAGCTTCCGGTACTCAGCCCCGATCTCCGATCCAGGTACTGGGGTGGATCAATGCCCAAAATATCAGAAAGGCGTTTCCTGGCAGATTCTGCTTGCCTCACCGTGACATGGTCCGGTAGATTGGAAGAGCAGGAAATAATTCCGTTTTCGGCCTCTTCACTCCTGAGGTGGAGCGGGGTCGGTTCCGATGGTTCTGCCGTGACACGCACCACACCTCCCCCCTGTGGATAATACCCCCGCTGTTCGATGGAAATCTTCACCCGGGCGCCATGAGTTCGCAGAGGGGGAAGAAAGACCCGCTCCAGATAATCGATGGTCGGACTGTGCCTGACCTCTGTTCCTCCCCGGATGGTGATCGACCCTCCTTTCTTTAACGCGACCGGCAGCCATGCCTGAAGAACCAATGGGATGCTACCAGCAGTTCCTACGTCGATAATAGATTCGCTTCGCCGCAAGGAGGAGGGGATAAAGGTGAGGACAGAGCTTCCCACAGAGACCCCGGTCGTCTGTGGGTCACAGAAAGACGAAACTGCCCGGATCGCCGCCACGTGCTGGGCGGCGAGACCAGGAGTATCTCTTCTCGCCCGGACACGAGTGATCCGCACGGGCGTTCCGGTCAAAGCGGAGAGGGAGACCGCCATGCGGACGATCTGCCCTCCCCCTTCGAACTGTCCACCATCAATGGTCAGCATTTTGTATTGCCCGGGCTACCGAATCAGCGACGCTGTACCGGCTGTAGCCGCTTTCGATGCTGTCGCTGGCGACCAGATCCGAGATACCGGCATTCAGCAGAAAAGTGTAGGCACCACCAGTGAAAATCCCGTGGACGCAGACGGCGTGTACCTCGGCTGCTCCCTGGCTGTAGAGCATCCTCGCCGCGGTGGCCAGCGTACCCCCGGTGGAGATGATGTCGTCAACGATGACCACCGTACGCGCAGTGACTGGCAGTTTTTTTGGCTCCACCCGCACTTCTTCTCCGCTGAGGCGGGTTTTTTCCAGATGATCACAATCCCACCGTTCTTTCCGGGCAATGGCCAAGGCAAACCCGAGCGCCCCCTCATCCGGGGCGAGGATCAGAGGATCCTGATATCCGGCAGAGGAAAGGAAACTGTGTATCTCGGGGACGGGAGTGAGATTTTCCGCGGGAAGGCCAAAGTGTGTAAGGACCGCCGGATCGTGAATTTGCACAGTGATCACCCGGTTCACCCCCCTACTCAAGGCCTGTGCAACTGCCCTTGCGCTTACCGGTTCCCCCTCTCGGAATTGTTTATCCTGCCGGGCGTATCCCATGTAGGGCAGGACGAGAACGTTCTCCGAGGTCCCACAGGCATCGATGAGCAGAAGCAGCTGGACCAGAGAATCGCTATCGGTCACAGTGCCAATGATCACCGTTTGATCATCCAGGGGACCGGTCTGCAGGTAGTGTTCGCCATCCGGGAATCGGGAGTAATGGACCGGTAAGAGGCCTACTCCGAGAGAATTCGCGATGCGGGATGCGAGGATCTGAGATCTCTGTGTACCAGCCACTTTCATACTGTAATAATTGTCAGCTAAAAAGTACTTAAACCATCACGGGATAAAATATATATCCAGTCAACAGTGAAAAGAGGTAAATCTGGAAATGGAACGAGAGAACGAGGAACTCAATAACGGAGAGGATGTCCTGGCCGGATTCGACCTGGAAACATCATCCCAGGTTGAGGTACCTCAGCGACTGATCGATCAGGTCATCGGACAGGAGCATGCGGCCGAAGTGATCCGTAAAGCGGCTATCCAGAGGCGTCATGTGATGATGATCGGCAGTCCCGGAACGGGAAAGTCCATGCTCGCCAAGGCGATGGCAGAGCTCCTCCCAAAAGAGGAACTGCAAGATATCCTGGTCTATCCCAACTCGGAAGACAACAACAATCCCGTTATCCGGGTAGTGCCCGCGAGCCGGGGCAAGCAGATCGTGACGGCGCACAAAACGGAGGCGAGGAAGCGTATCCAGATGAGGAATACCCTTCTGATGCTCCTCCTTATCGGAATTATCGGTTACGCATTCATCACCTACCAGTGGTTAATGGGGATCATCGCAGCGGCATTTGTTTTCATGGCGCTCCGCTATTCGACCCCCCGTGAAGAGATGATGGTACCCAAACTCCTGGTCTCCAACGACGGCACACAGGTTGCTCCCTTCGTAGATGCCACCGGATCCCACGCCGGCGCGCTGCTGGGGGACGTACGCCATGATCCCTTCCAGAGCGGTGGGCTGGAAACCCCCTCCCACGATCGAGTGGAAGCGGGGGCTATTCACCGAGCTCACAAGGGAGTCCTATTCATCGATGAGATCAATACTCTCACCCCCCATTCCCAGCAGAATCTGCTGACCGCCCTACAAGAAGGGGAATTCCCCATCACCGGGCAGAGCGAACGCTCCAGCGGCGCGATGGTGCGGACCGAGCCGGTACCCTGCAAATTTGTGATGATCGCCGCGGGGAACCTGGATGCGATCGAGGGGATGCACCCCGCGCTCCGGTCCCGTATCCGCGGGTACGGGTACGAGGTATACATGAAAGAGACCATGGAGGATACTCCTGATAACCGCCGGAAGTTCATCCGCTTTATCGCCCAGGAAGTGAAGAACGACGGGAAGATCCCGCACTTCGACCGCACCGCCATCGAGGAGCTGATCCGGGAAGCCCGCCGTCGCTCCAACCGGAAGGGGCACCTCACCCTCAAGCTGCGGGATATCGGGGGATTGATTCGGGTGGCCGGGGATATCGCCCGGCAACAGGGCCAGAGTATCACTACCTCCGCCCATGTATTGGCGGCGAAGGCCATGGCCCGCTCTATCGAAGAGCAGGTGTCCGATGATTACATCCGCCGGAACCGCGATTACGAACTTACCGTAGTGGAAGGAGACCGGGTCGGAAGGGTGAACGGACTTGCGGTGATGGGAACAGACTCCGGGTCGGTCCTGCCCATCGTGGCCGAAGTGACTCCCACCCAGGGCGCCACCGGCACGGTGATCGCGACCGGGATGCTCAAGGAGATTGCCCAGGAATCCATCAAGAACGTCTCGGCGATCATCAAGAAATTCACCGGCCGGGATATCAAAAACATGGACATCCATATCCAGTTCATCGGCACCTATGGCGGGGTAGACGGGGATTCTGCCTCTATCAGCGTGGCGACCGCAGTCATCAGTGCCATCGAAGGAATCCCCATACACCAGGATCTCGCAATGACGGGGTCACTCTCTGTTCGCGGGGATGTGCTTCCGGTGGGAGGGGTCACCTATAAGATCGAGGCGGCCGCAAAGGCCGGGATCAAGAAGGTCCTTATCCCCAGTGCAAATATGGCAGATGTCCTGATCGAGGATCAATATCGCAAGATCATGGAGATCACCGCAGTCGATACAATCGAGGACGTGCTCACGCACGCGCTGGTGCCTGAGAACCGCGAAGGCTTCCTCACCAAATTAAAGAATATCGCCGCACAAAAAACGGTGAAGATTCTGGATACCACCCTTCCCAGCCCCGTGGTGTAGCACCATGACGGACCGGTACCACGACCTCCGCCAGGTGAAAGGGTACCAGGTTCATATCGATGTGGATAACGGTGTGGTGGAGACTGCCGGAACCTCATTTTTTGATGACACTGCGCTGCGCGTCCTCGGCCCGAAAGGCTGGGGCGTGCTCATCCTGAACTCTTTTGACCCCGATGGGGGAACACTGGACCGCGTGCTGGGTGAAGCTGCATCTCTCGCACAAATGACCCACGAAGAGATCATCCTTGCTCCCCCGATACGGGGGGCGCGGGCTGTCCCCTCCCTCTCCGAAGATCCTGCGGGTATCGATCTGGAGGAAAAGATCCGCCTCCTGCTCTCCGTGGAAAGAGCAGCAAAGGTCCCGGAAGTGAAGAATACCCGCGCCACTTATGTGGAAAGCCGGGAACAGGTGCGTTTTCTCGATTCCAGCGGGTATGATTATACTTACTCGGTGACCCGTTGTGGGTTTTCGGTAATGGCCGTCGCGGTACGAGGAGACGTTATGCAGATGGCGCGGGAGAGTCACCACATTGTCGGAGGTTTTAATCTCAGGCATCAGTCCGGAATGGGGGAGAAGGCCGGGTCACGGGCAGTGGCCCTTCTTGACGCTTCGCCTGCCCGTGGGGGGAGACTCCACGCCGT
>JAJRCO010000221.1 GCA_028678905.1 Methanomicrobiales archaeon | reverse complement strand
GTAATGCACATCAGTAGCAAAGCGGTATTCGATATCTGCCGGGTGAGAGGTAAGGAGTTCTAGATGGACCTCATCGAGCAGGCCGTGGCGATCCTCCGGCTGGACGGACTGGTAGTGTACCCCACCGACACCTTATATGGTCTAGGGGGGGATGCACTCTCCGAGGAAGCGGTCCTGAAAGTCTACGAGGCTAAGGGCCGGCCACTGGGCCAGCCCATCTCTGTGGCGGTCTGCGACCGGGATATGCTGGGCTGTATCGCCCACGTTTCACCAGACGCGGAGGCCCTCATCACCCGCTTTCTGCCCGGTCCGATGACCATCGTACTTCCGGCAAAATCGGTGCTTCCACCTCTGCTGATGGCCGGTACGGAGCATATCGGGGTCCGTATCCCCGATCATGAGGTGGCGTTGTCTCTGATCCAGGCCTTCGATTCGCCCATCACCGCGACCAGCGCGAACCGGAGCGGTGGAAAAGACCCCCAGACCGAGGATGAGGTCGACGTGCCCCATGACCTCCTGATCAGCGGAGGCAATCTCTCCGGGATACCCAGTACAGTGGTCGATGCCGAACGCCGGGCGATCCTGCGACAGGGAGCACAGGCTCAGGAAATCCAGGCCTTTCTCTCCACGCTTGGGTGATCGTACGTGGGAGCGCCTATCCGCCTGCGGGATTTTATCGAGGATACAGACGGCTGGCTGTATGCGGTCTCCACGTACGACAACCAGGAGAAGGTGGGTTGTGTTCTCCGCTATATCCCACATTCGCAGGGGGAACGGATGAGACAGGACGGGAGGAGGTTCCATAAACTCGATTTTGAAGAGGCCTACGAACTCATCCGACGGACCAAACCCGCGTATGCGAACTCGGTGCAGCGGGTCCCTCTCGAGGACGTATGGCAGGTCTACAAACCGGAAGAGGAGCTGACGTCCATCTGTGCTCGCAACCGGAAAGTCCACCGCCTGGCCGACCTGTTTACCTTCCCCGGGGGAACTCTGGGGTGCACCGGCTCCTTCCTCTGCGGCCTGGAGAATGAGGCATCCGACATCGATCTGGTGGTGTACGGAAAAGCCTGGTTTTCCGCACAGGACCAGCTGCGGACCCTGATCAGAGAAGGGGTAATCAACGACCTCTCCCCGGAGATGTGGCAGAGGGTGTACAAAAAACGGCAACCGGCCATTCCCTTCGAGGTCTTTGTCCTGCACGAGAAACGGAAATGGAACCGGGGCGAGATCGAGGGAACGTATTTCGATCTCCTGTACACCCGTTCCTATGGGGATCTCGAAAACGTGCCGAAGGGACGGGGAACCGTAATCGACCGGCGCACCATTCAGGCACGGGTCACCGATGCCTCGCTGGCCTTTGACAGCCCGGCACTCTATGAAGTGGAGCATGACGAGATCAGCCGCGTGCTCTCCTTCACCCATACCTATTCCGGCCAGGCTTTGCGGGGAGAGATCATCGAGGCAAAAGGGGTCTGCGAGGCTCACGGCAGCGGGAAGTGGCTGGTGGTGGGCACGAGCAGGACCGCGCCGGATGAGTACATCATCTCCCGCAGTCTGATGGAGCAGTCCCTTACATAAAGTCGGAAAAGCGCTGTACTCCCGGGAGACACTTCTCCTCATAAGGGCAGGACGTGCAGGGAGCTCGCACCGGTTTCCGGGGCACCTCTCCTGCGAGTACCCTCTGTGCGGAGTGGATCCCCTGGAGCATTGCCCTGCGATCCCGCGGCTCGGGATGGCATAGGCGGGTCGTGCCGCTGGGAATATACTCGATCAGGCCAGTTACTGCGGACAGCCCCAGCGATTCCTTGATACACAGGGCGTAGCAGGCGATCCGGATGCGATCTCCGGTATATACCCCGGCTGGAGGGGCACTGCTGGACCGGGTGATTGCAAAACAGGGTTCATCCGCGAAGATCTTGTCCACTATGCCGCGGATCCCAAACCGCTCCGAACCGACCTGCACATCGGTCTGCACCGGTCTTCTCCATTCTTTCTTCTTACAGGCGTCCACACATTCGTCCAGGAACTCCCGCATATCCGCACTGATGTCAGGCTGAATTGCGGTGACCTCCTCCCAGAGTAGTTCTGCCTGGAGCTGCTTTCCCAGCTGGTAGCTCACCTGCTTGCTGATCGTATACCGAGGCGATTCACCCCTGGTGGCTGATCTCTCCAGATAAAGCCTGACCGGACAGAAATAGCCTGCCACCACCTGGGAAACACTGACCTTATCCACGGAACTTCTGCTCAGGTTATATATGCGGAATAAAGCTTGGTAAAGATTCCCCATTGCGTATCGAAATCCAGCTGCCGAAACGCATAAATGAAAACAGGAAATAGCATAGCACGGTTGTGTCCATGGCAGAGTACGAAATATCAGATGAATCCCAGGTGGGGGTTCTGGTCCGAACACGGATCAGGCAGTACGAGGAAAAGCATCCCGGGGTAGCGGTCTACGTCTCCGATATCCGGGGAGTCTGGGACATCCGCTTCACCTGGAAAGAGGGAAGGAACACATCCGGCACCGCATACATTTCCGTACCAGAAGCGGTAGGCTGGATCGCACGGATGCGGTGGCCTCCTGGAGAGAAGGCCGATGTCGCCAAGATCGATTACCAGAGTACCGCTGGTCTGGAGGGGTTCATTCTCGCGGCGATGAGATTCGAGGAAGAAGGATCAGGGTAAAACAGTCCAGAGTGGTTTTCCCGATCCGAATAACTTCTTTAAAGTATGGTGTGAATGGCAGGAATTCTCCATTCACAACACGCAGATCGAATTGAAGGCTCCCCCTATCTATCGGGAATCCTCTAGCGATAATCTCCTGGCCTCTGTTGACTACGCGGTGGAAATCTTTTTTCTGGATCTCCCGATCTCATCTCTTTTTATCGGCCGGTGTCCCATAGATATGCATGACCACTCACGAAATCGCGGTCAACCTTCCTCCCACTCTTGACCCCGTCTATAGCAATCGTATCCAGATCGCGTTCAAGGAAGACGAAGTGACCTTCATCTTTCTGCACGAAATTCCCGGTACCAACCAGGCCCGCGCCAAGGCGATCGTGAGCATCAGCCCCCGGCACGCAAAGAATCTCCACGACGCCCTGGGAAACAGTTTGCGGGACTATGAGAACAAATTTGGCAAGATCGAGGGCCCGGTAGAAAAGCCACCGGTCGAAAACGTGACCATGCGGGGCTACTCCTGATTATTTTTTTCGAATACATGAAATTAAGGTATTTTTTTTAGGAGTAACCTAGTTCCCGGATTGGGATTCTTGACCTTTCCGTGCGTATCCATGGATGATGCCATATATGGTGGCGTGCGGGCTTGGATCATACTCAATATAGAAGTGTTTCCGCACACCGTCCATAAAGGCGAGATATTTCTCATGGGCTCCCATGCGATGCAGTTCCATCTCGATGCGGCGAATGTCTCGCAGTTCTTCTGGATCGATACACCATTCGCCTCCCTCGCAGTCCACTTTCAGGAAAGTGCACCTTCCCAGCTCTTCGATCATCTCAGAAAGAGTCAGGGAGGGAACACAACGTGTACGCCCTTCCCAGGTGATCTCTGTCTCCTCGCCGTTTCCCAGGGCGCACTCCAGGATGCGGATATTCCTGCACCTGTTCAACAGGATATTCCTCCGGAGCTCATCCCCCATCACCGGCTCGATGGAAAGAACCCGAGCACCTTGTTTCGCTGCAAGAATCGAAAATACCCCGATATTTGCCCCGATATCGATCACCAGATCATCTGCGCCAAGATCCGAAAACCGGTATTCTTTCAGGACCTGGTGATAGACGTACAGGTCTTCACTGATATGCAGCTTGATCCCTTCCGGGGTCTCCACCCAGGAAAAGGGAGTCCGCTTCAGCAGGGAATACAGGAGATCCATCTGTTGTGTTACACTAGGCTTTCATTGCCTTGAATTCTATGGAGTGATTTGAGTTCGAAGTCCGCTGTCCTTCACTCGGGATTGATCACGCTTATTATTCTCCGGATCACAGGTATTGTGGCACTTCATATATGCCGCTGTGGCTTAGTGGTATAGCGGCTGATTCGTAATCAGCAGGTCGAGGGTTCGAATCCCTCCAGCGGCTTTCCTTTTTAGTTAATATCCGTAAAATGCTTTTGTTCGCAACGATTAAAATCAAAATTCGGTTTGCTATTTTAGTGACGTAATCCTAAAAAAATCAATTAAAATAGGTAGAATTGACTTATGAGTTAAAATCCACCGATTTAGTCGATACCTCAGCTTGTCAAACAGTACCATCGCGAGAGATTTTCCGCATTAACAAATCAGCCTTAATATCGACCCAAGTGGCAGAGTTTATTGACCAAACTATCGACCAAGAATAGAGGAATATTTTTTAAAAGAAGGATTGCACTCTGTCTCTTATAATTGCAAAAAATCCAACAACTGCGGTAACTCCCAATAAAGACGCCTCGATGGTATTATTAACTGCCCAGAGTTTCAATGCGGCAGGAATATTGAGGTTGATGATCCAACCCAGAAAATCTGTTATTGTCCCCAACGCTGTGAATAGAATAGGTGCGACAATTAAGAATGCCAATAGCACGATGAGACTTATAATCTTCTCAATGGGGTTTACCATTGATGGTGGATATGATGATACCACATAAAGGATTATCCATCGGGCTGTGTAGAAAACCCTAAAACCTTCATTTTGCTTAGATTCAACCACAAAAGCTAAGATACGCCGGCCCCTTGTTATTATATGCCAATAACAATCAAGGAGCCAAGACTAAGATCATCGAATAAGTATATCAGATTTATTGAAGCCGCCCTACCGGTGATCCGGAGTACCCGAATCCCTCTCTATTCCTGCAAGTATTCTAAGAAGGTGTACACCCAACACTAGCTCCTCACGCTTCTCTTGTTCAAGGAATTCCTCAAAGAGGATTACCGGGATATCTTGGAAATAGTCGAATTGATGGACGATCTCCAGGAGATCCTTGAGCTCGAGAAGATCCCTCACTTCACCACCCTGCAGAAGTTCATGACAAGAATCCGATCTCTCTATCTTGATCGCATCTTGAGGAGAGTGATTCATCTCTTCTATTCAAGAGGTGAGGTAATATCGATCACTGCCGTTGATTCCTCCGGTCTCACCAGCTCCTACGCCAGCTCCTATTACTCCTGGAGAACCGGAAAGACGAGACGAAGCTATCTCAAGATCTCGGTATCCGTGGATACTGGGAATCAGGTTATCACCGGAACCAAGATCTCCCGAGGTTCGCCGCACGATACCGTCCATGCAAGGACTCTCTTGAAACGGTGCCACCGGTTGAGGAGATCCGAGACCTATGTCCTGGACAAGTGGTACGATGCAGAGGAGATCCACCGGCTGATCCGGGATATTCTGGGGGCGGACTCCGTCATCCCGGTGAGAAACCGGAAGAGGAAACGTATTGGAGGGATGTACCGGCGGGAGCTCGCCCGATCCTTCAACGGAAATCTCTACCACCGGAGGAACCTGGTGGAGACCGCCTTCTCCGTCCTGAAGCGTGGATTCGGAGAGAACGTCCGGTCGAGAAAGTATCGAAATCAGGTCAAGGAGATCAAGGTCCGGATAATCGTGTATAACCTGGGAAGATCATAAAATGGGGACTATGTTTTGTCCTCATTGAGGAATTCTACATAGCCAAATAGAATGCCATTTAATAAAAAGGCTACAATAATCCAGATACTTCGATCATCTGGGTACATAGGCAAATTTATTCCCCAGAATTGGGCTGTTCCTCATGGGTAGAAGGCAGGAAATGGTATCAAAGATTACTCGCTTCAGAAATGGTGATTCGATGTTTACTTATGGATGCCTAAGGCTCCTACCACTTAAAAGATCAGGCGGTTCCGAAAGTGGTCGAACACCACCTCATCATTTGAAAATATGCGTTCGTAATTATTTCTTCTCAATCACTAGACTATTGAAACGAAAGTGTTTGTTGCAGCATTAATCTCCTCGGCGAACTTTTTTATTTTGTCTTCCGCCTCGTTCCCGACATGGAGAATGGTCGAAATTGGGAGCGTGGCCTTCCGCCCATTGCCAGAATGAATTTGCGAAAACAGTGGAGAT
>JAJRCO010000177.1 GCA_028678905.1 Methanomicrobiales archaeon | reverse complement strand
TTCGGGCTGGAAAGCCGGGGCATGATTCTCGCTGCCGGGGATAAGGCCTCGCTCCTGATCCCCCTTTATCCGGTAGAAGCGGGTACAAAAATACGATAACCGAAGAGAGATATTTCTCCCCCTACTTACCTTTTCTAATCGGTGGAAGGATATCAATAGATTCCCGGATATCGATGAGATGGCCGGAAGATATGATATTCCAGTCTGTACCTTATGTGCATCAGGATTTTCCATGAGGTATCCTGTAGGTAAGAGCATCAAGAGGTTGGTATTCAGCTTCTGTCAGGATCTCCCAGGATTCCTACGGAACGGTTCCTGATAGTGCAATGACAACGGGCTTGGGGGGATTTGAACCCCCGACATCCGGGTTAGAAGCCCGGCGCTATGTCCAGGCTAAGCCACAAGCCCAGGAAAAAATGTTATTCTCTATACTTGGTGCTGCTCCCTTTTAAAATTTGAGAGCTCCACCAGGAACTCGCGTTCAGAGAGCACAATACTGCTGTGCCTTTACTGCATCGACAAAGGTAGCCTGACCCGTTCCCCGTGATTCAACCGATTTTATAGTAGAGCTGCACATGTACCGAATCTGGACCCTAGCGGAGGTGCGCTCTCTCTCCTCATAGAAGAGCGGGTTTGCATATTCCACCACCCTCTTCATGCTGATGCTCAGTCCAATCACGTGGACAAGAATACCTCCATCACCCGGCGCGAGATCTTCCATGTCGGTGGAGGTCATAAATATCAGGCTGTCAGGATTGACCTCGCTCAGTGTGATGATATTGTGAGCGCTGGTCAGCTCGAGTGTCCGAGGTCTTCCCATTTTGATCTCCGCAATGAGGGAGGGGTTGATGCCAGTTAATGCTGCATAGATCATCGCCATCACCCGTACATCGGCAATTGTTCCTTCTTGGAAGATTTCTCTGCCGACTGTACTTCTTCGGAAAGCCTGTGCAGCGCTGCCTCGATCTCCTCGGCCTGTTCGAGAAGAGGAGTGATATCCAGGTTCAGGTCAAAAATTTTGTTCAGTACCTCGATTGTGGCCGCGGAGGCACGTGGATCCGGTGCATTGATGGTCTCCGCAAGGAGCCCCACCGCCGGGATTCCCTGCACCTTGCATTCCGTGAGGATGCTTCCGGCGATACCGGAAATGGTTCCCATGGGAAGGACAATAGTGTGATCCTGGATCCGCTGGAGATACTCTGATTCCGTCGCCACTCCGAATACTCTCTTCTCCGGTTCATTGGTAACAATACCGGCCAGCGCAACTACCTCCCGGAGGTTGTATTTACTTAGCCAGGAGATGATTCCATTTGCGATCTCGTAGCAGATCATGGGATGAACCGGAATATCTCCCACCACCACCGCGAGATTTTCTTTCTGGTAAAACCGCACCGGAACATTGATCACCCCTTTGTTCATCATCACCAGAGGCGGGAAGTACTTGCTGGTCATGTTTCCGATCTGCTCAAATTCCAGCTGATCTACCAGGTACTGGAGCGCTATACTTCCGACGAGGCCGCTTCCCGGGAATCCCATGAGCACCGATTTCGGGGTATCACTCATCGGTTTGGATGGTGTAATTCTAATATCTTCCATAATTTTCCACTCACGTAGCTGTGTTTACATAGTTTGGTCCGCTTAAAAAATATTATGCAAGAATTCCCGATAAAGAAAACCCACGTGGGGACATACCGAATGGATATGGTGAGTGCCCTGTCGGATATTTTTGGAATCCGACCGCAGGAGAAAGAAGGCAAATTTGAGATTTCGTATGGTGCACTTGAACGGCTCACAATATGGGCGTGCGGAGGAAATAAGTCCCTCTGCGTGGAAACAACGTCACGTTCTGACGTCCCGGATGCAGTGATTCTAGATACCAACCGCAGGTTTCGGGAATATCTGGAACGGGTCACTGGTTATACAGCCCGAGAAAGGGTAAAACTGGCGAAAAAACAGGTAGTCGGGGAGTAAGCTCACTCCATCAGGAGGGCTGGTTTAAAGGGAAGCGCGGACAGCGCTTTGGGATGATCGCTTTCTTCTGCGGAAACGATCCGCACCCGTACACCCAGATCCTTTTCCAGGAAAGGAACAGCCTCAGAATAGATCTGCTGTTCGTCAATCCCTCTCTCCAGGAGCCTGGTGACCAGATCGGGCGGGAGACGATGGATCAGGTTGGCGATCTGTTTCGCCGCCTCCGCCGCGGCTTTTCCCTTTTTGCGCATTTCCGGGTTCTGCATGACCTCCCGGACCGCGTCCCGTGAATCCCGGTGCTGGGCCAAGGTACGGAAGATCTCCCATTTCCATGCCGGAGCATAGAAGAGAGTAAGGGTGGCCGGAGCGATGCGGATGAGTTTCCTTATTGAATCCACGTCCTCCACAGTCCGCTGGAGGAGCTCTTCTGCCAGCTCTGTCCTGATGTCAACCAGATCACTGTTCTTTTCCGGCCAGGGGGCTACGCTGACCAGGCCCTCCTCTCCGATCTGCTGCCAGAGCTGCTCGCAGATGTAGGGTGTATACGGAGCAAGGAGACGGATCCAGGCACGGGCTAGGATCTTCATCTCACTGCCCGATGGTGCATCTCCGAGCCGGCGGCGATACCAACGCAGATCGGATTCGATCCCATGGTATGCTTCCTGCAGCCCCTGGCGGGTCTGGAATAATTCCATCGCCCGGGTCACTCCCTCGATGCGGGCCTGAAGTCGGGAGAGGAGCCAGGGTCCCAGGAAGCTGCGCTCTGCAGAGCTCCCCTGATCCCCTTCCAGTGCCGTGGTGGAGAACCGGTCGATCTGTTTCCTGGTGGCATAGACGAGCTCGTTTCTCCAGTCGAAGTCCTGCCAGGGCTCCGCACTCCCTACCAGGAACATACGGACGGTATCTGCCCCAAATTCATCTATCGCGTCTTCCAGGAGGACCACATTTCCCTTGCTGGAGGACATCTTTGCTCCATTCAGGAGACCCATGCCGAAGACCACCAGACCACGTGGTTGCAGCTCGGGCAGGAAGATGGCCTGGTGATGGAAGAGCTGGAAGGTCAGATGGTTCGAGATCAGATCTTTGGCCGAAAACCGGTGGTTATAGGGATACCAGTACAGGAACTCTTCACGCATTCCGTCCAGATGGGCACGTTCGGGAAGATCAGGAGATTCTCTCCCCAGGAAGATGTAGTCAAAAACCTCCGGGCTCAGTATCGCCGGATCGAGTTGCCTGATACGATGGGCAATGGTATAATAGGCCATATATATCGTCGAATCGCTCAGCGGCTCGATGATCCACGCCCGGTCCCAGGGCAGCCGGGTTCCCAGACCCACCCGTCTGGTGCAGGCCCAGTCCTTCAGCCACCCGACCGTCCGATCAAATTCGGCCCGCACCTCCGGCGGCACCAGGTCCATTCTTGCCAGCTGCTGATAGACCCGCTCTTTCCAGGCTGGATCGCTGTATTGTAGGAACCATTGGTCACGCAGTATTCTGACATACGCGTTTCCCCCGCACCGGCAGATAACCGGTCTCAGATCGAATTCATACAGGAAGATGGATCCATACTGTTCGCCCATCAGAGCGGCGACATCATCCCGGGCCACCCGAACCGGTCTGCCCCCGAATTTCTCCCGCATCTTTCCGCGGGTGAACTCGGCGTTGTACACCTCCTGAGTGATCGACTCCATGCGGGGATCAAGCTGGTTTTCGACGCCTGCCTTCTCCACCGCATCTTTGGCCGGATATTCACCAAACCCTTCCACCCGGATGAGGGAGATAGGTGTAATCTCCCGGTACGCACCCTGCCTCTGCAGATCACGGAGCGCAATATAATCGAAAGGAGCATGGGCGGGAACGCTCATCACGATGCCGCTGCCCATGTCTGGATCTACGAAGTCCGCCGGCAGCACCGGCACTTCACCGCACAGGGGATGGGAGACCCGTTCTCCCACCAGGGTTCCGGGCGGGAGTTCCTCCAGGAACTCCACCTCATGTTCCTGGATCTGTATCTTTAGTGCCGCCTCCCGGCTTACGATGGTGGGAACCCCGTCAATCTTTACCCTGATATAGGTGACCCGGGGATTGACCCACAGATTGGTCACCCCGTAGATGGTCTCGGGACGCAGGGTCGCACAGGGAATGCGGGCCCCCCTCCACTGGAACATCACCAGAGTAAATCTGATGATCTCCGCTTTGTCGCCTTCCAGAAGGTCGTGATCTCCCACCGGGTTCTCACATTGGGGGCAGTATTTGACCGGATGTTCCCCTTTGACCACATACCCCTTCTCCCCCAGATGTTTGTATTGCCATTCGATAAACCGGGAATAGTGTGGATCCACGGTGATGAATTTTCTTCTCCAATCGATAGATAGGCCCAGGCGCTTCATCACTCGTTCATATTCCTGACTGAAATGGCGCACGATGACCATGGGATCGGTAAACTGATCCAGCTCTTCCTGCGAGACCCGGTACAGGTCGCGGTACAGACGGATGGTTTTTTCATCGCGTTTCGCGATGCGCTTTGATATCCCAATGACAGGCGTACCGGTTACATGGAACCCCATTGGAAACAGGACCTGTTTCCCCCTCATCCGCCAGAAACGGGCTAACACGTCGGGAACCGTATAAGTTCGCCCATGTCCGACGTGCATCGCACCGCTGGGGTACGGAAATGCAACGTTCAGATAGTACTTCTCCCGTTTCTCCGGGTTCACCTGGAAGACCGCGTCCCAGCGGTCTCTGCACGCCTGCTCCTGATCCTTCCCCTCCATCCTTTCACCTACACCGGTCGAAGTCTGATCGTCTCTCCGCCGCTGGATCGCCGTACCATCTCCTGGGCGATGGTGCTGTTCCGCGATAGCTGGATCTCCCCGTCGTCATTTACCGTGGCCGTAAACAGGTACTCCTTTCCGGCAAACACGTCCACGATCTTTCCTCGGTAATCCGGGGCGATGATCGCGAGCTGCTTGCGGTCCGTACGGATACGGATTCCACCCTCAAGGGCGACCACTTCTTCCTGCGGAGCCTGTTCGAGTTCCGATCGCGGCCGAATATCGATGCCGATCCCTAGCTTGTTAACGATGGCCGAGACATTCTTCCCTCCCTTGCCGATCGCGGCGGGGACATCCTTGTCTTCTATGTACACCACGGCTTTGTTATCGGAGATCATGCGGACATCGACGTATCCATCGGTGAAGCGACCAATCTCCCGCTGAATCTCCTTCTCTGACAGTTTCCAGGAGAATCGTTCCGTCTCTTTCTGGGCAGCTACTTTCGGAGCCTCCTCTTCCGGCTGGAGAGATGGTATCACGAAGGTCTCCTGATCGTGTTTGAACGCCTCTACCGCGATGTTTCCGGTCTCATGATCTTTCACCACGATCACCGGTTTGATATACCGTTCGTCGTTCATCCCCGTCGGAGTCTTAATCACCAGCTCCAGGTCGTAGACCCGAGCGATCTCTCCCTCATGGACAAACAAGATCGTATTCAATACCTGGGGCAGGATCCCGAAGTCCACCCGGGTGAGGAACCGCTGGATCGCGTCCGAAATTTCGAGGGCATGCACCACGCCGATCATCCCCACTCCGGCCAGCCGCATGTCTGCAAAGATACGGAAGTGCTCCATCTTCCGCAGCTCATCGAAGATCACATAATCAGGTCGTACGAGCAGGAGTACATCGGCGGTTCCCTCCATACTCCCTTCCAGGGAGGTATACTGGGTAATGTGATCCGGGACCTGGAGATCCCGGGGAGCTTCCATGGTTTTTACAATATATTCATGGTCTGAAAGAAAGGTCGCGATGCTCTGGGCCAGGGTGGTTTTCCCGGAACCTGGCGGACCCGCGATCAGAACGCCCCTCTTCAGACCCATGATGCGCTTTTTGATCAGAGGGGATTTGCGATAGTCCTCGATGGTCACCTTTCCCACCGGACGTACCGCGGTGATCTCCATACCGTCCGAAAAGGGTCTACGGGCAATGGAGATGCGCAGGGATCCAATCTGGACTACCGTTATTCCTCGTTTCTCGATCTCGATGAATCCATCCGGGTCTCTCTTCGCCCGCTCCAGTATCTCTTGAGCAAGGCTACGCA
>JAJRCO010000149.1 GCA_028678905.1 Methanomicrobiales archaeon | reverse complement strand
GGCGGTAGTTGCAGGACGGCCACATAACACCGGCCGCCCGTATCGGTCTCGTGCGCCCACGGATACGCGACGCCCGCCCACGCGTACCCGTGTAGCGCAAACACCTCGACGGTGCCGTCCCACACCGTCTCACCTCCTGCGAACGTCTCGTGCACCTGTTCGGATCGTAGGTAAGGTGCTCGCGCATCCGTGGAGATCCCGGATGGCTTGCTGTAGGCGCCCTTGCTCCCTCATGCGGCCATTTCTACCAGGTCGGCCGCGGTGAACGAACGACCGAGCACGCCCGCTTGCATCGCCGGCGTGCAGCGGATCGGATTCATGCGCGCGACGCCCACCGGCGCGAACGCCTGGGCCAAGTCCACGCGGATGCTGGACCGGACATTTCCGAAACGAGGCGACACACTTGAACCGCCGTTATGGCCGACGATGCAGTGCGGGCACGAGCCGCCGTCACTACCTGCGCCTGAGCGGCGTTCGTCTAGCGGGTACGGCAACCGGTAGCATCGCGTCGCAGGAGGGCGTCGCATGCCAGCGAAGTCAGACCGCACACATCGACACTGAGAAGATCGACGCGACGCTCGACGCGGAACGCGCCCGCCTCGTCGCGCTGCTACGACGACTCGCGGATCGTCTCGAAGCCGCGCCGCTCTCCCATATCACCGAAGGGCTCGCATGGGTCACGGGCGGTGTGGAGGTGCTGATGCGGGCCGTGGAGCGGGCACTCGGGCGTGACCAGCACGCCTGACTGCCGGCTGTTGCCGGTTCGCTGACCGTCGCATGGCGTCCGTGGCGTTCACGCTCAGCGTCGTGATCGCGTGCGTAGGTGCCGTCGGTTCTCGTCGTCCCGGCGTCTCACCTCACCATAGCCCGGCCGTTGTTGACCGCATGCGCGCCGCGACGTATCGACCCATGCGGGTAGGCGCGTGAGCCGGACGACGACGATTCTCCTCTATATGCTGGTTGGCGCGCTCGTCGGCGCGGTGACGGCATCGTTCGTCGTTCCGCCGTTTCTCACCTGGTACAACGAGCCCGGCGCGATCAATGCGGGGAAGCAGGTCGAGACCCTCTGCAACATCCCGGAGCTGATTCGTTACACCTCGTCGCGGCTGCTGCGCGGCCAGCTCATCGGGGCGATCATCGGCGCGCTGCTGGGTCTCGTCTCGGCGCTGATGCGCTCACGCCGCCGTCCCTCGGGTGGTCTCCCGATCTCGGCGTGAGGGCCGCTGCGAGTAGCATCTCGTCGACGGTATGGCTCTT
>JAJRCO010000280.1 GCA_028678905.1 Methanomicrobiales archaeon | reverse complement strand
TAGGCCGGGATGTCGATGGCCCGGGCAAAGAGCACCTCCACCTGGGGATCGAGGGTCTTGGACATCAGGCGGCGCTCGTCACCGTCCTGGATATGGAGTCCCCCCTTCTCCACGATCTCCCGCACCGGTGAGGCAATCCTTCCCTTGTTGGGAATGGCCAGACGTACGACGTCAGAACGTTTTGAGTTCGCCATTGATGACCTTTTTCGTGATGGAGGTGATGTTTTCCAGCGATGCTTCGATGATCCCCTCCACTTCTCCATTGATGAGGTCCACCCGTGTGCCGGGCTTGGGGAGCACCTGGGCGCTGGCCACCAGGGGATAGTCGATCGGTTTTCCGATCTGGGAGAGGAAACGGAGATAGATCTCCTCGATCCCGTCGACTTTCTCCACGCACTCCCGGGCGACCTCGGTGGCCAGGAGATTATAAATCTTTCCGATATGATTGATGGGGTTTTTCCCACTGGTCGCCTCCATGCTCATGGGACGATTGGGTGTAATCAGCCCGTTGCAGCGGTTGCCCCTGCCCACCGATCCGTCATCGCCCATTTCAGCGGAGGATCCGGTCACGGTGATGTATACCGATCCTTTGTCCACGTTGTCCGCGGTGTTGACAAAGACCTTCACCTTGCGATCGGTGTGCTTCCTGGCCACCTGCAGCGCCTCCTCTGCCAGCAGTGCCTTGAGATCGATATACTCGCGGATACCGTCACAGTAGCGGTCGATCATCGCACAGGCGATGGTCAGGGTGATGGTGTCATGGTTCCGCAGCCCCATGATCTTCACATCTGGCCCAAATACCGGGTATTCCCGTCTCAGCGAAGTGTCCAGGTAGTCGCTGATGCTTTTCACGATGGTTTCGGTCTCGGAAAAGGGGGCGTGGCCTACTCCGAACGAGGTATCGTTGGACCGTGGTATATCGCGTCCTCCGCAGGAGCCGAAGACTTCGCGGAGATCGGTGGAACCGACTCCCATCCGCACGTCCACCACCACATGGGCCTCCAGATCCAGATGGGGCAGGGTATCCCGGAGATATTCCCGTGCGGCCTGGAGAGCGATCGTATCGGTGGGGATATCGATTCCATTGAAATGCTTGGTCGCTCTGCCCACCACCAGCACGTAGATAGGTTTGATCACCTTTCCTCCTTTGAAGGAGGGAATGGTCTCTCCCCCCACCACCTCCCCCTGGTCGGTGTTGTGATGCAGGACACCTCCACAGTAACGGGAATACTCCCGCGAGAGCGCCCGGCTGACCGCCTCAGCGATGCCATCGGCGAGGCTGTCCGGATGTCCGATCCCTTTCCTCTCCACGAGTTCGATCTTGCGTACTTCGATGGGGGTCTGGCTGATCGTTTCCACGCTGATATTCCGCTTCATATTCGTGCTCATGGTCGACCATCTGGTATTCGTTGCTAGAATTACAAGGAGAGGGCAAAATTTAACGGTTTCCCTATTCTTTTGTTAATCTCTATCAGAGGGTCCAAACATTCATTCCCGCTCCGGCCCAATCTTCTCTGGCAATGACCCCCGCCCTTCTCATCGCCGGCACGCATTCGGGCTGTGGCAAGACCACGGTCGCATGCGGCATCATGGCCGCTCTCACTGCCAGAGGCCTGCGGGTCCAGCCCTTCAAGGTCGGGCCTGACTTCATCGATCCCAGTCATCATTCCGCCATCTGTGGACGACCTTCCCGCAACCTGGACCCGTTTATGATGGGAGAGGAGGAGGTGGTCCGGGTTGTCTCCAATGCATCGGAAGGAGCCGATGTGGTGGTGATTGAAGGGGTGATGGGAATGTTTGACGGGCTGGGAGGGACCACTACCGGGAGTACGGCTCATGTGGCCCGGATACTCTCTCTGCCGGTGATCCTGGTGGTGGATGTAGGCGGCATGTCCCGGAGCGCCCACGCCGTCATCCAGGGATTCCGCACCTACGATCCCGCCGTAAGGGTGGGAGGGGTGATCTTCAACCGGGTAGGAAGTGGCTCGCACCGGACCCTGATTGAACACTCTCTGACTGTACCCGCCTACGGATGGATCTGCACCGATCCCGCACGGGGGGTCCGCAGTCGCCATCTGGGCCTTTTGATGGCGAGAGAAGATGAGACCATGCAGACATGGGGACCGGTTATGGAGGAACAGTGTGCCCTGGACGCCCTTCTTCGTGATGCGATCTGTCCCCGTTCGAATCTTTTTTCATCCTCGGCTGAAGTCCCTCCGCAAGAAACGGTACGGGTGGGGGTGGCCCGGGACGCGGCGTTCTGCTTCTACTATCAGGAGAACCTGGACCGGCTGGTGCGGAGAGGAGGATCGCTCGTGTACTTCTCCCCACTCTCCGACCGCCTGCCGGAAGTAGATCTCCTCTATCTGGGTGGAGGGTACCCGGAACTGCACGCCGAAGTGCTCTCCTCCTCCTCCTGCACCACCGACATTCGCAGGGCGGCAGACGATGGGATGCCCATTCTTGCCGAGTGTGGGGGGTTGACCTACCTCTGCCGTACCATCACGACCGATTCCGGGGAGCACCGGATGGCGGATATACTGCCGGCGGACGCCACGATGCATTCCCGTTTCCGGGCCCTTGGATATGTGGAAGCCTCCGCCACCGGCGCTTCCCCCCTGCTGCCCCCCACGCTTGCCTATCGGGGGCATGAGTTCCATTATTCTGCACTCACCTGCGATACGGACGCCCGGTTTGCGGTCCAGTTGTCGAGGGGAAAGGGGATCCGGGACGGAAAGGAAGGCTTGATGGATCAGAACGTGGTCGGGACCTACAGCCACGCCTATTTCACTGATGCATTTGCCGATGCCCTGCTCTCCGCAGGGAGACGGGGAAAGAAGAGATAGCTGGTAGGGCAGTATTCAGTCTGATCAAGAATCCTGTATACTGTTGGGCAAAGCGAATGTTTTGGAAAAGAAAGACTACCGGTCCTTCTCCGAAAACACCAAAATGGGTAACCGGTTTTGGGAAACAATTCTACGGTCGGCTTTCTCTACCGTACCCGCACGTCTGATCGTATAGAGAGCCGGCACATCCCGTCCCGGAATACCCGCACCACTCCCCCGCTCTCGGAGACGGTGATGCCCACCGCGGGAATTTCGGTGGTAATGGACGCGATGGCCCGGTGCCTCCCACCTAGGCCCGCCGGGAGCGCGGCCAGCTGAGTCTTTAAATCGAGATAGCGGCCGGCGGCCAGCACATAGCCTTCCCGGCTGATTACAAAGACCCCATCCAGCTGGGCGAACTCCTTAACGCTCTCCCAGTTTTCCCGGTTGCGGAGGTCGCAGACGATGGAAGGTTGGTTTTCAAATGGATTCAGTACCGACTGGCGGGAACGGGAAAAGATCGCCTCTTTATCCCCGATGATAAACGCGGTGCCGATGCTCCGTCCTTCCCGTCCTTCGATGGCGATCTCCTGGGCCAGGCGGAGGGTGGCATACATCACGTCGCGGGGGACGATATCCTCGAAGTCACGGGCGTTGATGAAATTCTTTCCCTCCGCCATGTCGTAGATCAGGATCGCGTAGGGGAACACTCCCACCACCACCCCTTCTTCCAGACGGCGGGAAAGATAGAGCTGGATCGCCGCATCCAGCATGTGTTGCTCGCATACCTCCAGGATATCGTGCATGGTCAGGTCTTTCAGGATCTCCAGCTGGAGGTCCTGCACCCAGATGATGGGGATCGGAGGTGTGGACTCGATCGGCTTGGTGAAGGAGACCACCGCCCGCGCCCCCAGCTGGCGGGCCAGATCCACCGCGGTAGCGACCATGAGTTCCTCGTTCATCATAAGCCCTGGATCAGCTCCGGAATCTCTCCGGGCCGGGAGGCGACCGCGATACCCATCGCCTGGAGGTTCTCGATCTTGCTGCGGGCGTCACCGCTGCCACCTTCTACAATCGCTCCCGCATGGCCCATGCGCTTTTCGGGAGGGGCCGTCTTCCCCGCGACGTAGGCAACCAGGGGCAGCTCCGTGGAGGCCGCACCCTCCTCCTCGAGGCTTCCACCCACCTCCCCGATCACCACCACCGCCCGAGTGAGGGGATCCTCCTCAAACTGGGCGAGCACATCCACAAACGTCTGTCCGATCACCGGATCTCCACCAATACCCACGATGGTGGACTGCCCGATCCCTGCCCGGGTAAGCTCGTGCACTACCTCGTAGGTGAGGGTTCCGCTGCGGGAAATCACTCCCACCTCTCCCCGCAAAGCGAGGTGGACCGGCATGATACCGAGTTTTATCTCACCCGGTGATAGGATCCCCGGGCAGTTGGGCCCGACTACTCGGGAACCCCGGATACGGGCATAGGCGATAGCCCGCAGGGTGTCGTGGACGGGAATGTGCTCGGTGATGGCTACGATCAGGGGAATGCGGCTGTCCGCTGCCTCCATAATAGAGTCTCCTGCCGCCCCGGCCGGAACAAAGATGATGCCCGCTCCGATGTCGTGTTCTCGCAGGGCGTCCTTGATGCTGTCGTAGACCGGGACCCCGTTCACTTCCTGCCCTTGTTTTCCCGGGGTCACTCCCGCGACCACTCCGCGGCCGCCTACCTGCCGGGCATAGGCGTTCATCAGCGGGATGTGGAACGCGCCCTGCTTCCCGGTCGCCCCGGTCACCACGATGCCGGTGCTGCGGTCCCCGAAGATCATACCGCCACCTCCACCGCCGCTTTTACCGCCTGATCCATGGTGTCGTACATCTCGTATCCGTGTTCACGGAGGATGCGTTTTCCCTCTTCCTCATTGGTTCCGGCCATGCGTACCACGATGGTCTGGGGAACTCCCGCCGTAATGATCCCCCGGGCCACATCATCGCACCGCGTGATCCCGCCCAGCAGGTTCACCAGAATCACCTGGACCGAGGGCATTCCGGCCACCAGGCGCACCGCTTCGGTGACACGCTCCTGGTCGGCCCCCCCTCCGACGTCGAGAAAGTTCGCCGCTTTCCCTCCGTAGGTAGCGATCAGGTCGAGGGTGGCCATGGTGAGTCCGGCACCGTTCCCGATTACCCCGATAGAGCCCTCCAGTTCCACGTAAGAGAACCCGTGCCGCTCCGCTTCCCGCTCCCGGGGAGTCAGGTCCCGGTTCTGGGAGATACCCTGCCGGGTGAGAGCATTATCATCGATGATCAGCTTCG
>JAJRCO010000396.1 GCA_028678905.1 Methanomicrobiales archaeon | reverse complement strand
GAAGGCGAAACCGTCCATGTCATCGGCGACGGCATGGAATTCAACGATGCCGTCGTGAGTAACGGCGGTTTCACACTTTCACCGCCTATTCCCGTTTCCCAAGTGGAAGTGGGCCTCGACTACCAATCAACCGGGCTAACCTGCGAACCGTTCGTTTCACCGCAAGAGGGCGGCATGTTCGTTTGCCGCAGATGGAAGAATCTCGGCGTCCGGGTGCGTCATGCTGGCCCCGGCTTGACCGTGAACCCGGAAGGTTCGAACGACATCGGCCTTACAATCCGCCGTCCCGATATGCCGATGGATCAGGCTGTTTTACTCCAAGAGGGTAAACTCTGCGCGGAACAAACAAACTTCGGCGCGTTCCAGCGGGTGTACTTTAAGCAGACACGTCCCTTCCCGGCAGAAATCATCGATATTAATGGTGAATTGGAAATCAGCGACGAATGGTGTTGCGACACGGTTGACGAAAACCCTGACTTCGGCGCATTAGTGGATACCAGCACGATTTTTGGGCTGCTCATAAAAGAATGCGGGCATACTTGCGCACTTGGACAATTCGCACAGGCAACTTATGAAGGCGGCAGTTATGCGGGCGGCCCGGCGATTAGAATTACCGACAACAGCACCAATGCGAGCATGTTTGGCCTTGCTGCGATTTATGTACCGGATCAAAACGTGTTGGCGCTGGTTCTTTATGCTGGCGAGAATCTATCGGATGTCGGCACGGTAATCACCAGCGTTGCCGCCACTTTGACCGCTGGCGATGTGGTTAAAATTGAATCCGATGTTGTCACCGATACAACCTATAGGGTTTTAATCAATGGAGTCACAGTCATTACGCAATCGCTTGCTGCCGATACTTTATCGGTGGTCGGCGGCTGCGTTGGGTTTGTCAAACTCGCCGGAGTTGCCGGAACCATCACGCCGCCAGTTGGAGAGGAAGCTATGATAATTCTGCAAGTCGCCGATCTAAGCAAAACCGACAATACGTTGGTCGATACCGACCTCACGTTGGCGGTGGAAGCCAACAGCACCTATGTCGGGCAGGCAGCCTTGCTCATTACGTCGGTAAGCTCGACGCCCGATGCCTTGCTCCAATTCAACGGGCCATCGGGAGCGGTGGGCTTAATTTTCGACCCGGCTTGGACTTACAGCACCTTCGCGCTCAACACGCCGGCCACATTCTCGGTCACAGGCGGAGCGCCCACAGTCGTTCACTTAGACTTCAGCATTAGAGTCGGTTCGACGGCTGGCAACATCACATTCTAATTTGCGCAAAATACCACGAACGCGACAGCGACGGTTTTGGCAAAAGACTCTCATTTGATGCTGTTTAAAAAAGTATGACCATTATTTTACCTGAAGGATGGACGAGCTTTAGCGG
>JAJRCO010000168.1 GCA_028678905.1 Methanomicrobiales archaeon | reverse complement strand
TCCCTCCACCTGGATCAGGACAAGTGAGATCCTCTTGTCGCTCAGGATATTTCTCCATTCCTTCCCGGTGGGAGCCGCCGTCTTCGGGGCCGGGACGGTCTTCACTTCTTTCTCTTTCTTCACCGAATCTTTCTTTCCTTTATCTGCCTTCATCGCTCACCCCTCTTCTCGACATACCATTTCAGCAGCCCGGCATTGGTGAGCCAGGTGTTGAACAGATCAAAAAATAGTCCCAGGAGCAGGACCGCTGCAATTTCTGTGATGATCTGGATCGATCCGATGACAGAAACAACCCACATCGCGCCTACCGCCGCCATAGTGGTCGTGGTCATGATAAAACCGGTACGGAACGCACCGGTGAATTTTTCATCGGTTTTTCCCTTGCGCTTCAGGACACGGGTGGTAAGCAGGATGTCACTGTCTACCGAGTAGCCGACAAGCATCAGAAGGGCAGCGGTGGTCCCCAGGGACAGAGGTATTCCCAGGACCTGCATGGCCACCGCGGTCATCGCGATGTCGGCGAACGCGGAGAGGACCACTGCCCCGGCGGGAACCAGGGTGCGGAATGCCACAAACACGACCACCGCCATGCCGATGAAAGAGAAGAGGAGCGCATAGACCGCCTGGGACTGTAGTGTCTTTCCGAAAGTTTCCCCGATCTGGTCCACCTTCGAGTCTGGGTAGGCCCCTTTCAGGTACGCCGTAAACTGGCGATACTGATCGTCAGTCATCGGGCCGAATTTCAGATACCATCCATTATTGATGCCTTCGGCGACCGAGATCAGGGGATAGGACGAAAAATCGGTCCTGATCTGATCCCCGCTATTCTGGGTAAAAAGAGTCACCGCGGTTCCTCCCGCAAAGTCGATTCCGGGCGTAATCGGGAGACCGGTGGTGATGATGTTCAGGGAGAGAAAGCCGATGCACAGGATGAGCACCACCACCGGCCCTGCCACCAGCTGCCAGGGGGAAAATCTGGCAATATTGTACTGAAATTCAACCATACATATGTACTGTAGAGGTGCGGGAAATAAGAGTATGGGTACGGATCTTCGCAGGATTGTGAGACAAAATATGAATTTTTGAGCCCGGATTGGATTACTCTTGGTAAATTTCAGGCCATCGAAAATATCTCGCGCTATACGCGGGAGAAAATCAAAAAATATTTATAAATATGCAATGAAGCGATACGTATGAGATCCCCTGTGGATTTCAAAGGACAGATCTATCGTCGTTTGAAAGAGTATCTCTCCCGGGACAGGACCGGTATCAGGAGGGCTCTCCTTGCTCTATTCATCCGTATGAAAATATGGACTATCCCCCAGATCTTCGAACAGCTGAAGCAACACTTTACT
Source organism: Methanomicrobiales archaeon (assembly GCA_028678905.1). Taxonomy (GTDB): domain Archaea; phylum Halobacteriota; class Methanomicrobia; order Methanomicrobiales; family JACTUA01; genus JAJRCM01. The sequence goes on along the minus strand of JAJRCO010000168.1, from coordinate 5,830 downwards.
ATCAGCTACCATTCCATCGCGTCCATGGTGGGGATAATTGCCTCCCGTATCGGGATTCTCCGGGTGAGGAAGAGTATGGACAGCAACAACACCTTCTACGAAATGAAGGAACAATATCTGGATCTGGTCTCCGGTCTCGTTACCTCTTGAATCTACCACATTATTTACATGGCAGGAGCGCTTATTTTATGGACATGCAAGCCTCAGGGAGCGGCTCCCGGAACCGGAATGAAGACGGTGATGGCGTACCCCACGAGATCACCCTCAGCGACGAGGTACGGCAATACCTTGGTGCGCAATCCGGGGATTTTCGGGTCTGCACTTCCTGCGGAGGCCCTATTCTTCTTCCCATCAGCGTAAAGCATCCCAAATCCACCGATATTCGCATTCCGGTTGGCAACCGCACCTTGTATATCTCCCGCTATCAGGCTCCCTTTCTCGATCTCATCGATCGTGACATGATCCCCCGCTACCTTCTCCATGGCCATGAGTATTGAAGAACTGGCCCATACTGCAGATGTCCGCATCCGGGTAAAGGCTCCGGACCTCTCCGAACTGTTTGTGGAGGCGGCACGGGGGATGATGCAGGTGATGTATGGGGGGTGCGAAGAGGGCACCATCACCGAGGAACTGGCCCTGGAGGCTGGCGACCATGAGGAGCTCCTGCACGATTTTCTCTCCGAACTCCTGTACCTGTGTGACGTCCGGGATGTGGTCTTCTGCTCTTTTCTGGTGCGGGTGGAAAATACCCGACTTTCGGCAATCCTGAAAGGAGTGCCTTTCGATCGGAAACAGCATCAGGGAACCGAGATCAAGGGAGTATCCTATTATGGCCTGCAAATCGTTAAAGAGGAGGAGAGCTATGCTACGGATATCCTGTTCGATGTGTGAGGGTGTGTGATGAACGGAGGGATAAAAAAAATCGGGCCTTTCGAATGGGAGGTCCCGGTGGGATACACGGAGAATATGCGAGTCCCGGGAAGATTTTTCCTCTCTGATGAACTGGCGAGAGAGCTGGAAGAAGGAGCAATTCGGCAGCTGGCCAACGTGGCGACCATGCCTGGTATTCTCAAGTGCGCCCTGGCTATGCCGGACATTCACTGGGGATATGGTTTTCCGATCGGGGGGGTAGCGGCGTTCGATCGATCGAACGGAGTGATCTCGCCGGGAGGGGTTGGTTTCGATATCAACTGCGGTGTGCGTCTGGTAAAGACCCCTCTTTCTCCGGAAGACCTGAAGAACAAACGGGAGTTGATCGAGCACCTCTATGATTCGGTTCCCACCGGTGTCGGAGCGAAGAGAAAGCGCTTCCGATTCTCCCCCCGTGATCTGGAGATGGCGATGGCCGAAGGGGCATCCTGGGCGGTGCGGAACGGGTATGGGGTGCAAGAAGATATTGAACATTGCGAGCAGAAGGGACAGATGAAAGAGGCAGATCCTTCCGCAGTAAGTGCGAAAGCTCGGGAAAGAGGAGTCCCCCAGGGGGGGACACTGGGTTCCGGAAACCACTTTCTGGAACTCCAGGAAGTGCGCGAGATCTACGATGAGACGGCCGCGGCCACTTTTGGAGTAAAGGTCGGACAGGTCTGCGTGATGATCCACTGCGGATCCCGAGGTCTGGGGCACCAGGTCTGCACCGATTACCTCAAGACCCTCGAATCGGCCATGAAAAAATACCAGATTACCCTCCCCGACCGGCAGCTCGCCTGTGCTCCTGTCTCTTCACCGGAAGGAAAGGCCTATTTCGGGGCCATGGCCGCCGCTGCCAATTATGCCTGGGCAAACCGGCAGCTGATCATGAACACGACCAGAAAGGTGTTTGAAGATCTGTATGGCCTCTCCGCAAAAGAGATGCCCCTCCTCTACGATGTCGCGCATAACGTGGCAAAGATGGAGACACATACCATTGAAGGTCAGAGAGTCCCGGTCTGCATCCACCGTAAGGGAGCGACCCGGGCATTCGGGCCGGGCAGCGAGGACATTCCGCATGCGTACGCCTCCATCGGCCAGCCCGTGCTCATACCGGGCAGCATGGGCTCCCCCTCCTTCCTGCTCTGTGGCACTAGAGAAGCTATGGAGCGATCGTTCGGCAGTACCTGTCATGGGGCAGGGAGAGTAGAAAGCCGTTCCCAGGCCAAGAAAGAACTTTCGGGGAAGAAGGTGAAGGAAGATCTGGAGAAGCGGGGGATCCTTGTCCTCGCTCCGTCCTACTCCTCCATTGCGGAAGAGGCGCCGAGCGCGTACAAATCCAGCCAGGAGGTGGTCCGGGTAGTCCATGAAGTGGGCCTCTCCCGGATGGTCGCCCGGCTCGAGCCACTGGGCGTGATTAAAGGATGAATTTCTTTTGACCCGGATAAAGTCAGAAAATACATTATCAAAGGACCACCATGGCGAGGGTATTTCGCTCGTTCTTTTCTAATTCTTTTTCTGGCCGTATGCAAGGATTACATCTTGAGTAATTTGGGTCACGTTTTTCCTTTTAAAAGCTTCTCGCCCACGGTGGAACACCTCCGCGACCTTGCTGGGCGGTAACTTGCTGACCCACCAGGAAGAGGTGGTAGAGGCAAAGAAATCATATGCTTTCCCTCCATCCGGAAACACATCTTGCCAGGTTAGCCGGCGGGTGCGGACATTGACATATCCCGTATCGAGAAACATTTGCTTAACCTCTTTCTCGTCATGAGGCCAGAACTCGATACGATAGCCAAACACGTAGCGGAGAGGAATGGTCTTGAACATAACCTCGGCAGCCTCATAGTTATGCTCCGTGCCATGGGCAGACAGGGCGACTATCTCCCCTGGTTTCACCACGCGGTTCATCTCGGCGAGTACTCTCCGTTGCTCGGGAGCCATGCCAAGCATCATACTTGAAATTACTGCATCGAAACTATGTGATTCAAAAGGGAGGGATTCCGCATCCACCTGCCGGAAATCCACGCGATCCTCCGCATATCCTTCGATCGCCGCTTTCTTCCTGCATTGCTCCAGCATGTATTTCGCAAAGTCAGCGCAGATTAATTTCGATGCTCCCCGTGAGAGAGCTGATAGGGTCAGAATACCCGTTCCGCACCCCACATCAAGCACATACTTTCCTTTTAAATCGATTCCTTCTAGCAGCTCTGCAGCGATTTTGGTGTAATGTTTGATACCCACCGTATCATACCGGGTCACCTGATCAGAACAGGTTCCCTCGTAGCCGAGTTTCACCCGGCCTTTCATGGCCACCGTGTCTCGCGCATTCCCGGTAACCCATGCGAAGAGGTTCGAGATGTTCACCATCAGCTTCGTGGTTGGTGATAACCGGCCCGTCCAGAAGATGGGTGGCATGGTGATTCTCTCATTGTACTAGTTTAATATCATTTTTCCAGCGAATAAATCATCAAAAGACCCTTCCGACAATCCTAATGATCTATCGCCACAATTCCCCTCAAGAACCTGGGATTCCAAGGAATCCCAAAAATCCAATCAACCCCAGTATCCACTCTTCCCGAAATTTCATATTTTGCCTTCTATTCGAATAATAAATATCAAAGTAATTTCGTCAATCTAGCCGTCTATCTTTTTTTATCCCGATCATCTATATCCACAAAGGGACATCTCCAGGCTATGCTCATAAAAGCCCTCCTGGAGGATCTCACGTAAATCGGGGGCCATGCGCGTACCATTACTAACTTGGGATTGGGCACCGGGGGAAAAGGACACGCACATAATTTTAGAATGCTATGTGCACGGTGAACCAAATAATATTTGAGAGCAATAGAAAGTACTAGAACAATCAGGTTTGTGATACCAATCGTGTCAGTGAATACTAATCAAGGAATGATCTGTAAAGCCGGGGTGTTTCTGGACAGTTCCACCACCTTTCGCCGGTTTATCGAAGACTGTAAGATCACCTGCGAAGTGATTACTCCCCATCTGCTGGCAGCGCCGTTCTTCCGCGGATCCTACGTCGCTCTCATCGTCCCCACCGGCTTTGCCAACCGGAAATATTCTCTGCTCCTGCCGGTCCTCCGCGCAAAAAAAGACCGGATCCATTCCTTTCTCGAACGAGGAGGAAGACTTCTCGTCTTCGGTGCGGCAGAAGCGCGGTCCGACGCCTATGACTGGCTCCCTTTCCCGGTGGAATACCACCATGCATACGAGGCACGGCACGTGACCCTCCCCGAAGACTGGGGTCTGCACACCCTTCTGGAGGGCTACGACTGCACCGGGATTCCCTGCGACGGTACATTTCCTTCCCACGGAGGGGACGTGGTGGGGGTCACCCGGGATGGTGACACGGTGCTGGTGGGAAAGCAGGTTGGCGAAGGATACGCGGTGGTCACCTCTGTTCACGAGTATCCATCCCGGAAATTCTTACGGGAATTCGCCTGCGGTGAAAAAGAGATCCCGCTGTAACCGGGATTGAAATCTCCACCAGAGCAGGTTTTTAAAGGAATGTATATGAGTATTCTCACGTATACTTGTGGTGAACCCGAATGTTCGAACGAGCAGCTCCTGATCCAGGCAGAGATCTCATGGATTGCCTGGCGGGATTCTCCGGAGGATCATGAAATCCTATACCATTTCCCGCGATTCGTCTGCGGAGGACTTGGCCCCTATCGCGATGTGTCTCCACGAGCTATTAAACCGCCTGCCTACGACGGCCCGTTCTCTCCACCACAACGGGATTCGCATCGAGGAAGGGCATGTCGTAGACCGGGACTACACCGGGCCGGTACTGGAAGATGTGCTCCATTCCGGTAATATCACCAAAACCATCCCCGCTTCCGGGCCGTACCGCGGGGTCCCGGTAATCGTGGCTCCCATCCGGGATAATGAAGGAGAGGTGATCGGGGTGATTGGGGTGGTCGATATCACCGGCATCTTTGACCTGGCCACTCTAATGGAACACCAGTCCATGATCCTGAAACAGGTGTGTGGGAAAGACCCCTGTCCGCTGCCCCAGGAACTGACCGGGGGGAGGAGGTAGGTTTTCGATGAAGGAGAGACCGTTCCTTGTACTGGAGCAGCTCCGGGAGGCGAAGGTCCCCCTTTCCATCCATGAACTGATGGATCGCACCGGCCTGACCCGTACCCAGATCTCCACGGCCATCCGATCCCTTCGGTCCATGGGTTACACGATTACCCCCATCCAGCGGGGAGTGTACACCCTCGAATCCTCCACCTCCCGGCTCATCCCGCACGAGATCCAGCGCAGACTGCGCACCACGTTCATCGGGCATGAGATACGGTACTATGAGAAGATCTCATCCACCAGTGCGGTAGCGAAGGATCTCACCGCGCATCAGGACCCGGCCACCCTTCATGGCACGGTGATCGTCGCGGAAGAGCAGACTGGAGGAACGGGTCGTATGGGAAGGGCCTGGGTTTCGCCGGGGGGAGGGATATGGACCACCATCATTCTCAAACCGCGTATCCCCATCGACCGGCTGTTCATGCTCACTATGGTCGGCTCTCTTGCGGTCGTCCGGGCGATCAAAAAAGTGGCAGGAATCGGCGCCCTGATCAAGTGGCCTAACGATATCTATCTCGGCAAGAAAAAGGTCGGGGGGGTCATTACTGAACTCTCAGCAGAGGGCCCCATCGTCCATTATGTTCTGGTCGGGATCGGTATCGATGTGAATGTTCCTATCCGGGACCTCCCTCCTGGCCTCCGGGACAGTGCTACCTCTCTAGCCTCCGAACTCGGGCACGAGGTGGACCGGGTAGCCCTTCTGTCCACCCTCCTGCGGGAATTTGAACTCCGTTATAACCAGGTGGAGAGTGGAGAATACGATACTGTCGTGCGGGAATGGAAGAGCCTCTCCTGCACCCTTGAGCACCGGGT
>JAJRCO010000065.1 GCA_028678905.1 Methanomicrobiales archaeon | reverse complement strand
TTCTTGACCGGATCGTCACAGACAGGGCACCTGTATCGGTCCTCGACCCACTGCTTCCGCATCCATCCCTGGTAGAGGTCGTCGATCTCCGCCGCGAGGAGTAGGGCCACGCCGAGCAAGGCCAGCCCGCAGGTGATGGCGACCACGCCGGGAAGGATCTCTACCTGCTCCTGTCCCCAGAGCCATCCGTAACGAAGGCACGAGCCGCAGAGATAGCCGATGAGGAACACGGCGGGCGAAAGAAACGCGGCCCGGATCTTCGGAAGGGCGTGGCGAAGCGCGCGGCGGGTCAGGCTCACTCGCCCCTCCTATTCCACGACGCGTCGACCGAGAAGAGGCAGGCGGCGCAGAAAACCAAGACCGCGTATTTCAGCCCCCAGTTAACCCCGACGATCGTCGATGCGACGAGCGCTGCGAGTAACTGCCCGATCTCGATGCGTTCACGACGATTCAAGTCAGAACCCCCATCCATGCGCCGGACAGTCACATTCCCCGCCCGCTCCGGCCAAGCGGCGCAGGGTCGTGCCGCAGCGACGGGCGAATCCGTAAGTCGGGCCGACGTCCCAGCGGGCGCGGTATGGGAGCAGGCCGAGGAGACGTAGCAATGTCGTCATCGTGCCCTCCTAATCTCCAGCACCGCCTCCCGCTTCGTTTTCGCCGCGAATGCATCGGTCGCCTCCCTGACCTCGGCGCGTGTCGGCCTCCGCGCCGTCGGGATGTAAGCCAGCGGCTCGCGTCGGCATCGGGCCTTGAACGCCTCAATCGCGGTCTGCTCGATGCGGACCCCGCCGACCGGGAACTCGAGGTGCTGGATGAGTCCCCGGCGCACGAGCCTGTACATGCTCGCCCGGGAGATCCCGAGCAGCTGCGCGGCGGCGGGGATAGTGAGGGGAGTCACGCCGCCCCTCCGTCCCGCCGGATGATTTCCCGTGCCTTATCCAGCCGTTCCCGACAGGAGCGGCAGAATGGCCGGTGGTCCTCGTGCCCCAGGCGTGGCATTGGCGCGAGCCAGCCGCAGATGGCGCAATGGAGAACTAGGCGGCGCCGCTCGCTGGGCTGCCCGATCTCCGGCGGAAGGGCGAGCGTGCTCATTGTAGGCACGCCCGAATGAGTCCGATGATCTGCCCGGTGACACCGGCAACGAGAAACGCATCGAAGATCGCAAAGACGACAATGAAGCCTTTCTTGATCATGGCCGTTCCTCCCTGTTCTCTGGAACAGTGAACTCCGTGCATCCGCAGGCGTACTTGACGCCGCCTTCTTCTCGCGTGACCGAATCGAACAGGCAGCCGAGAATCTCCACATGCTCGTCGTAGCGGTGCCCGCACCAGTCGCACTCGGTGGCGGGGTGATAGGGCAGGTATTCGGCGCTCATTCGACCCTCAGCATCAGCTGGCCGTGCTCGTCGAACACTCGGATCACAGAGCCCGAAGTGATCGGAACCGCCGACGGCTTGAACCCTTCGGTCACGGCGGCCAGGATCGCGTCGGCCTGCTGCTGCTCGCCGTTGACCAGATGAAGCTCGACCTCCGCCACGACGTCCGCGAGCGACAGCTTTTCGACGCCCGAGAGTTCACGTGAGCGCCGCTCGATCCGCCAGGACATCGCCGCTGCGAGGTCGGACGCGAAGCCACGGCACGCTCCATTGATCAGGCAGCGCCGCACGGACTGGACTCGCCCGTCCACCCTGCCCGCAAGGGTTGCGAGTGACAACTTGCGAGTCGCAAGCGATCCTTGCGTTGAAGGCGTGGCGCGGCGAATGGAGACTGCGCTCATGGATTCAGGCCGCCACTCCATCGCGCCGATCCAAGAATTCTCTGATCGCCCGGCGTGCGAGCGCGGAAGCGTTGGAGTCCTCCTCGCGCGCCGCCTTCTTCAATCTGTCGATCAGATCGGGGGTGAGCGTGAAGCCCGTGCTCCTCTTCGTACTTTTCTTTTTCTGCATGGCAGGACGGAATTTATACCCTTGCAAAAGGAAATGCAAGGAAATTTTATAGAAAATAACATCTCCTTGCAAACCACTGAAAACATTTGACTTCCTTAGAGTCCCAAAAGGATGATTAGCGCCGTGAATCACTTCCTCGATGAGTACGTGCGCGGCGAGGTCCACACCAACGGAATCGAGAACTTCTGGAGCCTTCTCAAGCGGTGCCTCAACGGCACGTACATCAACGTCGAGCCCTTCCACCTTTCGCGGTATGTGGATGAGCAGGTGTTCCGGTACAATCACCGGAAGATGGACGACGGCGGGCGCTTCAAGGCAATGCTCGGCAAGCTTGCGGGGAAGCGGATGACCTACGCCGAGTTGATCACGGAGCAGCAGGGCCTTAGGTGTTAGACGGCAAGGTCGAGGAAAACGGAAGCGGCGGCGAGAAGCGAAGGTCTAGGGCCTTTATGCGTTTCGAGCGCCTGACAAAGAAGATTCTCCCAGTCACGAAGCAACAAATCGAGGAGCTGGAAAAGAAGCGTCCCAAGAAGTCACGGTAGAGGGTGGGAAACCGTAAGTCGTATCGGCGGCAGTTCAGCCTCCCGCTTGACCGGGAGATCAGCTTCGCCGTCAAGGTAATGCGGGACGCGGGAATCGAAACCTACGAGTCATGCGAGGGTGGCGAGGGTCATTCGTTCCCAGAACCAACAATTCGCTTCTACGGCGGTCCTGGCGAAGGTCTCAGGGCCGTTTCGATGGCTATCCGGTACGGCCTGCCCGTCTTTGCGCTTCGGCGCTTCTGGTCGGTCTCTGAAGGGGAGATCTCTGGACCAACGTGGGAGATGACCTTCTTCCCGCGGGAGCGGCTCGTGGCGATCCAACGCCAAGCCGAGAAGGCCGGATGGATGGCAAAAAGGGGGCCGGCCCCCCCAAAGGAAAGCCGGCCCTCTCGGGGTCTAAACCCCTACTTCCCTTGGGCGTCGAGTCTCGCGCAGTGACCGCAGAGCGGTCTTCCGCCTGTCCCGGGCTTCAGGTAGTACTTCTCGATGTTGTTTCCTTCCGTGCAGGCGCTGTTGTCGTGGTGGACCGTCTCGCCAGGGCGCGTTGAATGGAATGGTGCTACTCTAGGCATGTTTTTCACCTCCTCTCAGGTTGTGATCTAAGAGGTCTCCACGGCGGCGTCCCCGGGCGTCCTGAGAAGAAACCAGGGGGCGCCGTCTTCTCGTTCTGGCCCCCCGCGTCGGAGACCGCACGCGAACGCCGGGGGCTAGTGATCCTCCTCACGACGCACCTCCTGACGTTTCCTTTTTGCGAAGGTACTTGAGCAAGATCCAGACGGCGTTCTGCACGTCGTCGTCCATACCCGGCTCAAGAAGTTGCAGGACGAGCTGAGACGATGCTGCCCTGACGGGCGGCGCTACCACACCATGCAAGCTCTCCAATGCTGCTGTGGCGCTCGCCGATACCGGGATTAGCGCCTTTTTCCGGGTACTACCCTGCTGCGAGCCGCGCTTGGCGGGTCGGCGCGTCTTGTGTGAGAGATGGGTGCTTAAGCCCATCGCGGCGTCCTTTGCGGCGTGGAGAAAAAACGTGACGCATTTCTTTTGGACGGCGTCGGCAGCCCCGTATTCGTCGCGGAAGGCTCTGTCGATCATATGCGGCGTAGCTGTCTTGAGATCGTGAGCCACGATCGGCTTGTATGACTCTCTCAGTACGGCCGCCAAAGTTGGTCCCCACTGCGGGGTCTGAAAGGCTTCCGCGAGCCCGTTGAGTTTGGACCCGGTTTTCCCGCCCTGCTCGATCAGGTCCAGGAATCTCATGGCCGTCAACAGCTGCGTCTTGACGGTGCCGGAAAAATTACCAAGAACGCTGCTGTCCATCTGCGCCGGGACGCCATGTTCTTTCAGGTTACCGACCATCGTCCGAAACGTTGAGTAGCTGATGTAGGGTGGAGTGCGGTTCGCCTTTTGGTCTTGAACCATAATCCCTCCGCTAGTTCGATGACGAACTATACGGAATCAGTGCGCCAAGGTCAAGCGGGGCGCTGGACTTTTCTTGGAACTGCTAAGCGGAACGTGGATACTGGCCCGCTGGAGGTGGCCTATGGGCCTAGAAGCCCTCGTGATCGTGCGGGCCTACGGAGGGAGACCGCTTAAGCGGAGCGTCCAGAAAAGGGCTAGCAGAGCCATTTTTGTAAGCAACCCAGAGTCAAAGGACGGCAGCTCGATGGGGTTCCCGGTGGCGGATGTCTTTGTGTTCGACCAACCGATATTCGATAAACTGCAGGCCGCTTTCGCGTCCAACGGCAGCGTTCCTCCTAGTCTCTGGGATCAAGTCGTTCCGTTTGGAAGTCGCTGAATCGCACTCCTGGCAAGTCTAGCCTGCGCGAATGGGTGTATCAAGTATATTATTGCCGAAAATATACATTCCTGCGCTTCCCGCCCTATAAGAGGGGCATGGCCCGCCTCTTCCACCTGACGCCTCGGCTGGCCGCCCTCGTCAGGATGCCGCGGTCGTTCGACCGGAAGTTCTGGCGGCTCGCCGCGGCAAAGGCCGGCCATCCGGATCTGCGCCCCCATGACCTGCGCCACACGGCCCTGACGCTTGCCGGGAAGCGCCCGGAGGCGTCACTGGACAGCCTCCAGAAGCTCGGGGGATGGCAGTCGGCGGCGATGGCCGATGCCTATCTGCACCCGGATTCGAGGGCCATCGAGCCGCTGGCGTCGTCAGAGCGGAGGCGGGTCAGGTGCTCCTCCTGACGGTGCATTGCGGCGAGCATGACCGTTTCAACGTACCGCGCCAGGGCCCGCGATTCTTCGTCGGTTCCAGTTGCGAGGACCGTCCAGCGCGTCTCCTCGAAGCGGACGACAACGCGATCGTCAAAAAGCGCCTGCTCGAAAGGATAGCGGAGTCCGTTCACGAGCCAAGCATGTTACTGCCGATGTCGCCCTTCAGCATAGGGGCTATTTGCACATGTGGCCCCGTTGAGGCTGGGACCTGTGGCCCGCGAGAAGCGCCGAAATCGCGTAACTCGCTGATTCTAAATGGTGAGCCGCCCGGGGCTCGAACCCGGAACCTAGAGATTAAGAGTACCTATCCGAAACGTAACTATCGGCCAGCATTTAAGATTCTCACGGCCTGACCGTCTCAAACGTTGCAGGAATGACAGGCATGGCGGCTCCCTTGTGGTCCCAGAGCGGCCCGCACTTTTCGCGTTCTGTGGCGCTCAGAGCCGCGATCCCGTTCGGGAGTCCTACGCTCCGCCTCCTGCATCCTTCGCCGCAGGGCCGCCAACGGGCGCGGCAGGCGGTCCATTCTGTCGCTTCATCCGGGCCCTGTAATCGGCCAGCAGTTGATCCTCGCTCTTCTTCTCCGGCGCGACCTCCTCGAGGCTCGCCGCGAAGTCGGCCGACGGGTCGTCCCGAACGATCGGGGTGCTCCCCGTCAACCGCTGGACGATCTTCGGCGGGATGATCTCCGGGGCATTGCTCGCCGGGTCCTTCCCGGCCTTGACCCGCTTCCTGATCCAGAAGACGCTCCCGATCGCCGAAAGTGCCAGCATGAGCCAGTTCACGATGTCCTCGGCCTTGAAGGTCAAGAGGTCGACCCCGAGATGAGACGCGAGCCACGGCCCCGCCTGGGTGTGCTGGGCGATGCGTATGAGCAACGGGACGAACACGACGGCCAGAGCGACCCGAATCTGGGAGCTCGCGTGCCATTGCTCGGTGTCGGGTTGGGGGTCGCTCATGGGGCATCGCCCACGATTACGCCCGGCGGAGGCGGAGCCGGCT
>JAJRCO010000398.1 GCA_028678905.1 Methanomicrobiales archaeon | reverse complement strand
TTGTGGGTATTGTATTCCAGAATGCCGACGATCAGATCTTCTCCCCAACCGTTGAACAGGATATTGCGTTTGGGCCTACGAATCTCGGTCTTGATGAGAAGACCATTCATCATCGCGTAAACGAAGCAATGCATCTTGTTGGAATTGAAAATCTCGCAAACCGGGTTCCTCATCATCTGTCCAGTGGTGAGAAGAAAAGGGTGGCTATCGCCGGAATTATTGCCATGGAGCCGGAGGTCCTCGTACTGGATGAACCTACAGCAGGTCTTGACCCGCAGGGAGTGCGTGATCTTATTGCCATTATCAACTCACTCTCCACCGAATACGGGATGACTGTTATCTTTTCCACACACGATGTTTCCCTGGTACCCGAGGTGGCAGAATATCTCTATGTGATGAATAAGGGAAGATTTGTGGCACAGGGTACCATTGAAGAGATCTTTTGCCAGCCGGATATGTTGCAGTCGGTACGACTGGATGTTCCCCTGCTTCCCAAATTGATCCAGAACCTCCGGAAAAAAAATATCCCGGTTCCCTTGGCGTACACCTTTGAAGATGTCGAACGGGCATTTACTGAGACCTATCGAAGAGTACCAACACCATGATCGATGAACTCTTTTTTATTGAGAAATCTGCTTATCGGAAGAGTCTCATCCATACTCTGGATGCCCGGGTCAAACTGCTCGTGACGGTTGCTCTCATCATCGCTATCGTCTCTCTGCCGTATTCGCCCTCCGTATTCATGGTTGGTGGAATCTTTCTCTTTTATTTGGCATTTCTCTGGACAATTTCCACTCTTTCTCCTGTTATTTTCCTGAAACGCCTCGGGACGATTATGCCCTTTGGTCTTTGTATCATCCTCTTCCAGGTTTTTTTAACAAATCGGTACTATACCACCTTTCACGTGATTGCTCATCTTCCTCTGGGGATTCATGTCTACGCCGAATCGATCGAATTTGCGACCATCCTTTTCCTCAAATTTGTGGTCTGCATTTCGGCGCTTGTTCTTCTTTCCTCCACCACAAGACTGCAGGACATGCTTGAAGGAGGAAATCAGCTCGGGCTCCCCGCCGATTTCATCCTCGCTTTGGGTATGATGATTCGCTATCTCTTCGTATTTGGGTACATCTACCGCAAAATACTGGAAACCTTCAAAGCTAAATGTTTCGACCCCTTCGACAGAAGTCTTTCCTATCGGTATCGCTTGAAGCAGATTGGGTATACGATCGGCACCCTCTTTATCCGATCCTACGAGCAGGGTGAAAGAACCTACGTCGCCATGCTCTGCAGAGGATACGGAAGAGATTCACACATCTACCGGAGGCAGTTGCCCCTCGCTCTGAAAGACTGGTCATTTCTTGGGATCAGTCTCCTCTTCATCATTGCAATCCCCGTTCTGGTCTACTTTAGCTGACCGTCACCTTTTTCTTACCCTTGGTTCAAACAAGGGGTATGACTAGTAAATTCGGGCATGGATTCGTAGTGAACCTTGTTCTTCTCGCCAAGCACTTTGCCCTTCCCCCTGCCCAGGCATTTTATGGAGCGGCGGATCACCTCGATGAGTTCGTGGTGCCCCGACAATTTGCGGAAACGGAGGTAGCATCCCTTGTCGAACAGTTACGCAAGCGGGTGATCTGGCACCAGCCAGGCACACTGGATAAGGAAGATGCCACGGAGGTAATCCGAATCCTCCATCAGCTCGCAGTTGCAGTCGATAAAGAGCTCGGAATCAAAGATGTGGATTTTGGGCAATATGACTGACTTTAAACCCTTTATAGTGACCTATATCAGGGATTAGGACAAATAATAGTGCGAATGTTCTATTTGTTGGAGTGCACTATTTTTCATTCCACTTTTTGGGAGGTAATCCATGGCCGAAGGCTATGATGCCTCGCATATCACGGTTCTCGAGGGTCTGGAACCAGTCCGAAAGCGACCGGCAATGTACATCGGTAGCACCGACAGCCGAGGCCTTCATCATCTGGTGTATGAGGTGGTGGATAATTCTGTTGATGAAGCACTGGCTGGATATTGTGACTTGATTCTAGTGGCGTTAAATCGAGACGGCTCGTGTAACGTCGAAGATAACGGCCGAGGGATTCCAATAGATCTGATGCCACAATATGGAAAGAGTGCTCTTGAAGTCGTCATGACCATCCTCCATGCGGGGGGAAAATTTGATAAGAGCACCTACCAGGTCTCCGGAGGACTTCATGGAGTGGGAGTCCATGTGGTGAATGCGCTCTCCACGACCCTCCAGGTGGAGGTTTTTCGCGATGGAAAACGCTATGAGATGACGTTCCAACGTGGAATCCCGACGGGCCCCCTTCAGGAACACGAGGAGACCCTTGCTGAACTCAAAGAACGATTCGGGCGCCGATATGGTGAAGCAGAGATCCTGCAGTATGGTCAGATTGCAGAAATACCAGAATTCTTACGATCGATACGCAGAAGACTGAACGGGACCCGGATCAAATTTGCCCCCGATCCAACCATTTTTGAAACCATAAAGTTTGATTATGATATTCTTGCGCACCGAATGAGGGAGCTTGCATTCTTAAATAGCGGGCTCGAAGTACGAATCGGAGATGAGAGGTCTGGGGACCATGAAACATTCTGCTATCGAGGCGGGATCACCGAATTCGTCTCTCATATTAATCAAGGGGCCGAGAAGGTTCATGAGGAGGTGATCTACCTGAAGGGGAGCGATTCCGAGAACCTGACCGATGTGGAAGTAGCCTTCCAATACACCCGCACCTTCACTGAGCAGATCTTCACCTTTGTAAACAGCGTGAACACCAAGGAGGGTGGCACTCATCTGGAAGGTTTCCGTTCCGCTATTACCCGTGCGATCAATAACGCTGCCCGTGCTGCGGGCGTGCTGAAGAACGGTACTCTTTCTTTGCGGGGGGAGGACGTGCGTGAAGGTCTGACAGCGGTGATCTCTTTGAAGGTGGCGAATCCTCAGTTTGAGGGACAGACCAAAACAAAGCTCGGGAATAGCGCAATTAGGGGGATTGTTGATTCCATCGTTTACCAGCACCTCACCCATTATTTCGAAGAACACCCGCGTGAGGTGACCGCTATTATAGACAAAGCGCTTCTCGCTGCTCGTGCTCGGGAAGCAGCCCGCAGCGCCCGGGAGCTCGCCCGACGCAAGGGATCACTCGACAGCGCGTCCCTACCGGGCAAGCTTGCGGACTGCTCCGAACGCGATCCCAAGAAAAGTGAAATATTCATTGTAGAAGGGGATTCAGCAGGCGGCTCTGCAAAGCAGGGGCGGGATCGCCGCTTCCAGGCCATCCTCCCTTTGCGTGGGAAGATTCTTAATGTGGAGAAGGCGAGTGCTCACAAGATCTTTAAAAATACTGAAATACAGGCGCTCGTTGCCGCAATCGGATGCGGAGTGGAGATGGAACATAGCAACGACGGAAGCAAATGCGATACTGAGAGAGCCCGCTATCACCGGATCATCATCATGACTGATGCGGATGTGGACGGAGCACACATCCGGACATTACTTCTCACATTCTTCTACCGACACATGCGACAGATGATTGAGCAGGGATTCGTATATATCGCCCAACCGCCGCTGTACCGGGTAGCGAAAGGAAAAGACGAGCGGTA
>JAJRCO010000053.1 GCA_028678905.1 Methanomicrobiales archaeon | reverse complement strand
TTCCGCCCAACGGGAGGTTGAATCTGCCATCAGAGAGACATCATACCCCATATCACGGAAATATTCCGCGATGGTGATTCCGGTGTATACGGACGCCTCGCGGGCCGCCACGGGCATGTTGGAGGTATTGGCTATGAGGGTGGTCCGTTCCATCAACGGCTTACCGGTCTTCGGATCGGTTAATTGGGGGAATTCCGTGAGCACCTCTGTCATCTCGTTACCCCGCTCGCCACACCCGATGTATACCACGATCTCGGCATCGCTCCATTTGGCCAGCTGCTGCTGGGTTACCGTTTTACCGCTTCCGAAGGGACCGGGGATAGCCGCCGTTCCCCCTTTTGCAATGGGAAAAAGACCGTCAAGGATGCGTTGTCCGGTGAGGAGCGGGATATCCGGATTTAATTTCTCCACCGAAGGTCGTGAGACCCGGACCGGCCATTTCTGCATCATGGTGATCCTGGTGCCGTCGGTGAGTTCGCAGACCACGTCCTCCACGGTAAATTTTCCACCCGCGATAGTCTTCACCACCCCCCCTTTCACAGTAGGAGGAACCATCACCCGGTGGACAATGCTCGTTTCCTGAACCTCTCCTATGATGGTTCCCCCCCGGACCGTATCGCCCGCTTTGACGATCGGTTTAAAATCCCAGATACTGGACCGGTTAAGCCCCGGGGCAGTCACTCCTCTCTCAATAAAATTGCCCATCTTATCCACAAGGACGGAGAGAGGCCGCTGGATACCATCATAGATGCTTTTAAGGAGGCCAGGCCCCAGCTCAACGGAGAGAGGGAGGCCCGTATTCACCACCGGTTCTCCCGGTTTTATCCCTGAGGTATCCTCGTACACCTGGATAATCACGTCTTCCCCGGTGATCTTGATGACCTCCCCCATTAATTCCTCGCGGCCAATCTTCACCAGATCATACATATGGGCATCAAGGCCCACCGCGGTGACCACAGGGCCGGAGATTCGTCGAAGGACGCCCCCCTTGTCACGCACCGATTTTTCTTCTTTCACTTCCACAGATCAACACCCACTGATCGCTTGATTCGTTCTCTCATGGACATCTCTCCCTCTCCTCCCCCGATGGTAATCACCGTTGGACGGATGGAATTTTCCAGGGTAGTACGGAGTCGTGGAGAAAGCTGATCCATATCCTGGCTGTTCATCACCAGAATGCCTACCTCATTATCGTTCAACACCTTCGTAATATGTCTCCGTAGGGATTCTTCATTCTCAGCCGGATAGATTTTTCTCACTCCCGCAAGGCGGAAACCGATGATAAACTCACCACTGCCAATAACGGCGATTTCCATTTCACATCACCAGGTACTTGCGAATACGTTCCATGGGAAGATTTGCCTCTTTTCCCCTGGTGATCGCACGCAGGTTAAAGATCTCGTACTTCTTCAATTCCAGGAAGGCGAGTATCGGCCAGATCGAGAAAGGATGCAATTTCGACATCCAGAGTATCTGCGCGAGCTGGAGACGGGTAAGTGCAATTTCACTCTCATGATGATCCCGTTCCTTCCTGGTCATTCTTTCACGGAAATCTTCAAAAACCTTAACAATCTGCCGGTTTCTGAGTGCTGCCTCGATCGTATCGATAAACTGGTTCATATCTTCGATCTTGCTGAAATTCACCAGCTGATCGGTCGTGAAGGATCCTCCGTGGATCATGTACTCCAGCACATCCCCTTTCTCTTCCTGACTTCTGA
Organism: Methanomicrobiales archaeon; assembly: GCA_028678905.1. Classification (GTDB taxonomy): domain Archaea; phylum Halobacteriota; class Methanomicrobia; order Methanomicrobiales; family JACTUA01; genus JAJRCM01. The sequence goes on along the minus strand of JAJRCO010000053.1, from coordinate 1,638 downwards.
GCCTGAGCAGGTTCTGCATGTTGCGGATATCGATCTCCAGGTGAATGTAATCGAGAAATGCTTTCCCGCCTTTTACCGTCTGTCCATCGGAGATAATATCTGCATAGTACTGTTTGTACAATTCATTTTCCAGATGAGCAAAAGAGCCTAACTCGACCGCCCGGGGATACTCGCGGATGAGAATGGGATAGAGGCGGCTTCCTTTCAGGGACTCAATCACTTTTTCAATTTTATCTTCTGCCAGAATCCGGTCGAGCGCTGCACGGTCCAGCTCGCCTGCCGGAATAAGAACTTCTTTGATACGGCCGGCTGACAGACCCTGAGATTTCCCCCGCAGGATGGCAATCACATTCTGGATATCCCAGGAACGAAGATAACTCTTGGTCATTTCCTGAAGGTGGCCGGGGGCAATCGCGATCAACCCTTGGTAGGTTTTTGCCAGGTTCCACGATAGCGCGATCTCCACGAGATTAATGCCCTTGAATGCGTGAGAGAGCTCATCGATCTCTTTCTTGTACTCCGATTCCTGAATGACACGGGTGATTTCGGAGAGGCTCATATTCAGCATTCGAAGATACTCTTCACGGGGGATCAATTTCGTCTTCCGGACCCGTACTCTCGTGCATACATAGATGTACGGGGATGGGCCGACTATGGTAGGCATAGCACCTCAGGTGAAGAGAATATCTGCCGCATCTTTCAGTCCAGTCTCCCAGATCCGGTCCAGGAATGTGCGATAGCTCAGATCGATCTTCATGGTTCTGTCCGCATTCTCTACCTGGATTCCTCCTTCGATATCGACAATCTTTCCCATGCGGAATCCAGCATACGTCTTGTCCATGCTGATCATGTCCCGAACATAGGGAAAGTCACGTTGGTTCGTGGAGAGAACCCCCATTCCAACTTCTTTGGCTATCTGACGGAGAAGCCCGGAAAGCACCTCCTGATGAAAGCGCATCGGAAGACCGGCAAGGGCTTGAAGGGTCACTCCATAGACCTGATCTAGCACCTCTTTCTGCGCATTCAACTGCTGCCTTTTCACCACCAGGTTCGCGGCAGAGTCCTCCTGGGCCATCATACGGTCAATTTGTGACTGTACTTCCTGCTCGGCTGTCGTTTTCAGCACTTCTACCCGTTTCTGGGCAGATTTGAGGATCTCGTCGACTTCCGCTTGAGTTTCTTTCCTGATCGCCTCTGCTTCTTTGCGCCCTTTCTCCTGAATATCCTGTACGACAGCTTCCAGTCCCATCGTGCGCCCCGTCAGAATAACAGCAGGAGTGCAACCACAAGCCCGAAAATGACGATCGTTTCAGGGATAACGGTGAGCAGCAGAACCAGACCGAACACATCTTTGTTTTCGGCGGTCGCACCGACCGCAGCCGATCCAATACCATACTCGGCAAATGCGGCCGCAAATCCGGTGAGTCCGACTGCCACTGCCGCGGCAATGGCCTTCATTCCAAGTTGTCCTGCTTCGGTCACTGCGATGAGTTCTTCAGGTGTAAGTACGGTTAAATTTTCAACTGCCATATTTCAATCCTCCATAAATTTCATTGATAGTCTCAACTGCGATACCTCAGACATAGTCCACAGCAATCCCGTTACATGCATCTAGTCCTCCGTGAATCGTTTGATCAT
>JAJRCO010000358.1 GCA_028678905.1 Methanomicrobiales archaeon | reverse complement strand
TACCAAGGATACTGATCAGATCTTCGGGTAAAGGTCATCCCCGCCTGTCATCTGTGTGTACTTCAAAAGAGAATCTCAGCCTTTTCCGTGATCTCGCCTTGCCTGAGATATCAAGATGTGATTTATGATGCGTAATCGTCAAATCATGCTTATCGGTATTATCCTCATCTTCATCGTCTCTCCTGTCCCTGGCGTTACTTTCACTGGTTCCGTCTATGAGGGAGACCTTGGTGACACCAGCATCCCTTCTTCTGGGGTCACGGTGAATCTCTACGGCTCGAATACCTACGCAGTCCAGGGTACCTGGATCTCCCAGGGTATGACCAACCAGTCCGGCTTCTACTCCCTGGAAGGACCGGATACCTGGGAGTACAATAACATCATCCTGGAGGTGCCCTCAGGAGCGACCTCCGTAGGCGCCCAGAGCGTCTCCGGTACGGTCCTGAGTCCCACATGGATCCTGGTTCCCTTCTCCGTGGTAGGGGGGAACCTGTTCCTTCCTGGGAACGACTTCTGGATCGAGCGGGCGGTGAGCTGCCCGGAGGGGTGCGAGTGCCTGAGCGTGCCGGCCGCCACCGAGAAGTACCTCACCTTTGAGCGCTGCTCCGGGGACATCTGCGGGTATGACGCACCGAATGTCCCCCGGTACTGCATGCGACCCGTCGCGGTGACTACGACCCCCACCGGGCCGGTTGACGGCACTCCCTGCGACGATCGGAACTTCTGCACCACGGATGACACCTACCAGAACGGCATCTGCGTGAGTGGGACACCACTGGTCTGTGACGACCAGAACCCGGATACCATCGATACCTGCGATCCCGCACAGGGATGCATCTTTATCGCCCAGACCCCCAAGGAAGCGGACTGCACCTGCATACTCGAGTCCGAGGCAAAGGCCCGTTTCATCAGCTATGTCCGCTGCAATGACACTCCTTGTGGTTCCGTGCCCATTCCACAGAATGATCCCTGCCTCTACTGCAACATGTTCCCCCAGTACTGTAACTGCACGGAGGATCCCGGGCACTGCACCTGTGACCAGTACACCCAGTTCTACTTCCGCAAGGTTCCCTTCGTTATCACTACCCCGCGTCCAGGAGAAACTGTTCCACTAAGCGCCCTCGATTCAGACAAAGATGGCGTTCCGGATATAAACGACAACTGTCCTTTCGTGGCCAACCCGGACCAGGCAGACTCGGAGGTGATCCAGGTGGGATGTATGCCCAGTCCCAGAGGGGGATGCACTCCGATCATGCAGAACGGGGACGGGGTGGGGGATGCGTGCGACAACTGTCCGAGCGTTTTAAATGAAAATCAAGTCAATTTTAATAACGATACTTGGGGAGATGCGTGCGATTGCTGGGACGTGTTTCAGAGCTCCGCGGAAAGCGGCGTAGATTGCGGAGGCGTCTGTGGACCATGCCTACCCTTGCCACCGGGATGGGCCCATGTCACACCCATCCGCCTTAAAGGCGCGATTAATCAGGGATTTATTGACATCGTTTTCATCCCAAATACCGATTATGCCTCAGACATTTCCGCGTTCCGGTCGGATGCCATCAACCTGATCCGCAATCGGTTCTTCACCCTTCAGGATGCAACCTCAACCGCGATCCGGCCCGATTACAAAGATCACTTTAACTTCTACCTGTACGAGGGGGGATTTGGTAACAGAACCGATCGCTGGAACCTGCCCACCAATTTTTGGGTGGATGCCCCGGGCACCGATGTGGCAGCGATCCTGAAGAACAGTGGATGCTGTGTGGGAGAATCGTGGTATTTCGGACCCCCCGCGTGGCTTCATTGTCCCGCGAAAAACGGAGGGATATGTATCCATGAGTTCGGGCACGCGATATTCAGCCTCGTGGATGAATACTGTGGAAGTCCGAACTATAATTGCTACAATAAGAAATGCCCCACCTCCACCAACGTCTGGCTCTCCTCCTCCGATTGCGATAAGGACGCCACCGCACAGGGCTGGACGAACGGCACGTGCCGCAGGATCGAACACGACGACCCGAATATTCCCGGAGTGGACTGCCAGATGGATTTCTGGCGATACGATACGGGCTCCTGCATCATGGAGAGCGCAGGGTCCTCCTTTGGGGATGCCTGTTCCGGTAGGATTGCCTACACCTTTGACCACTGGCCTTCCGGATCGACCAAGGGGATCCTCATCTCTTTCCACGTACGGGAAGGGAACTTTTCCCTGGTCTCTTCCCAGGTCGTTACTGGCCATCCGGACCTGGGACTGCAGGAGAACATCTTCAATGGCAAGGCCTATTCATCCCAAAATGAGCTGATTGCCACCTTCGGAGCGTGGGATCCCCGCATCGGATTCGGGGATGAAGCAGTAGTGGACGAGGAGGGAAACGTCCTCAATCTGGCAGGGTATCCGGCCTATCGGGATGATATTGATTTTCCCATAATCATCCCCTTCTACAATAATCTCAAATCTTTCCTTTTGGAGGACAACACGACCGGTGAGAGGCTCGTGGAGGTGGATCTCACCCCGACCCTGCATAGCTACTGTGAAAGTGCTGGTTATGAGGAGCCAGAGTGCCGTTCTCTAGATCTGGACGGTGACGGAATCAGGGATTATGAGGATAGCGATCCTCTGAACCCCGCTGCGGCCCCGGTTCCCGGTTTCACCTTCATTCTAGGAATAGGGGGACTCTTACTGGTTTACCTTATAAAGAGAAGAACACGATAAGGTATCGCTGATTCACTCCCACCCTTTTTTAGATACCGATGCATAGCACAAACCCTCTATAACTTGCCATAAAATTGCGTGATGTCAAAATACAGGGTTTTCGATGTTTTATCGGGTAACTCCAGTTCCATCATGTCAAACACCCTTCCGGAATCCCTATCTTCCAGGAGAGATTGGATCGCAAAGTTCCAGTCCTTTCCCCGTACGCCAAACTTCTGGCTCAGGAACCAGTATTCTGCCGCTGTCCCTTCCCCCTCATTCCTGGCTCCCCAAATCTTTACCGCATGGTCTTGCGAATCTCCTGAATCAGTACTGAACGTGATCATAGGCATCAGGCTAGTGGATAGTGGGATCGATGGAGATATAAGGATCACCGCATGGGCTTCTGAGATCGGGAGACCGTGCGACAGAAATGTTAAAGTGTGCTGCCCCGTATGTCCTTATCAGGGTAAACGGAGGAGGATTGTGTGGTCATGGACGGAGAATGTTGCCCCCCCTTTGATCCCGTCCCCTGGGAGGGGAAGGTCTGGGAATGGAAGGATAAGAGATTCATCCGGGACCAGATAAGACCTTATTTCATATTCCCCTGAATTCGGCAAGGTCATGCGGCGGATGAATGAAAGGGTGGAGTCGGCCGGAGCGTCCATCCCGGATCGTCTCTGCCTCTTCGAATACACATCCAGATGGAACCTAGTTGCATACCTGGCTGTGGATAGGGAGATCCCGAATGCAGAGAACATGACACTAAGCGGCCGTTTCTTCAGCAAGATGTACGAAGGACCTTTCGAGGATACCGGAAAATGGACCGAGGATTTTCACCACTGTGCTACACACCAAGGAATGGACATAAAGAGATGGTATATATGGTATACCACCTGCCCCACCTGTGCCAAAAAATACGGTAAGAATTACGTGGCGATTATCGCGGAGATCTCATAACTATTTTGCGCTGCGGGTTCCCGATCGGTTGTATCATTACGTAGGGCTAAGTCCGGATCCATGTTAACCCTTATAGACTCGATCCAGCAGGACAACATATCATCGTCCAAGACAGGGATTTTGCCCGGGACACTCTTGTCTGTATCTCATTTTCATTCTTGCTCATAACCCTGAGTGAGTCAC
>JAJRCO010000101.1 GCA_028678905.1 Methanomicrobiales archaeon | reverse complement strand
TTTGGAGTCTGCAGGGGGCCGATTTATTGTCACGCGCGATCTCCCCGCGCCCCAGCCACTGAATCTACTGATCCAGGATTTCTGGCGCTTCCTCAACCTACGAGGTGTGTTGGGAACCGGCTATGATCTGGCCATCTTCGGTCACCCGAGAAACGCCTGGCTGGCCTGGCTTCTTAAGCGCTCTGCTCGCGTTAAGAAACTGATCTACGATGATTGGGACTACTTTCCAGGCCTGGAGACGACTGGGTATATGAGGGCCATGATGGAGTCGCGGGAACGATGCTGCGTGCAGCAGGCGGATGCGACTATGAGCGTTAGTTCCCTGCTTGCTGATTTACGGCGTCGGCAAGGGGCCAGAGAAGTGCTAACCGTCCCGAATGGGGTCGATCTCGCCCTGTTCTCGACCGCGCGCAAAAAGATTCCCCATCCACCGACTCTGGCCTACATGGGAAGTCTGGCCCCATCTTGGGGCGTCGATCTGTCCGTTCGAGCCTTGCCTGCCTTGAAGAAGAGGATTCCTAATGTGCAGTTAGTCATCGCAGGAGCGGGACCGGAGGAGGCTGCGCTGAAAGATCTGGCGGCGCAGCTTGATGTGGGACGGGAAGTGCGTTTTCTTGGACAGGTGCAGCCATCTGCCTTGCCAGGCATCTTAGCGGGTGCCGATGTGGGCCTGGCACTCTCGCTGCCCGACAGTCAGTTCCGCCAATATGCGTCGCCTTTAAAGCTAATCGAATACATGGCCGCCGGCCTGCCGGTCATTGCTACACGCGTGGGACAAACAGCGCTCGCCATGCAGGAAGCGAAGGCAGGCATTCTCATTGATCAATCGGTAGACGAATTCGTTAACGCGGCGGAACAGTTGCTCACCGATGCAAGGCTGGGTGAAGCATGTTCGAGGGCAGCCATCGCGTATGTGGCGCGCTTCGATTGGAGTATCGTACTGCAGCATGCGTATCAGTGTATTCTTGATGTCCTCGCTGATTGATACACGGGGAGCGTGAGCTTCTATGCTGAGAGTCGTTTATTACACGCTTTCTTCCTTTTTAGATTTGGCTTTGCCCTTCATCGCCGAGACCAGCCGTCTGGTTGAGCTGCACGTCTTGCTCCAGATTCATCCCGGTGCGTGGAAGTCCAATATGTTCGATCTGGCTCCCATGGCGCTGCCGACTGGCGTCCTGCCCGCCCAACCGGTGCTGGAGCGCCTGCCGGCTGGCGTCCAGGCTTGCTTCGCGCCGGCAGCCAGCGTTCAGTTGGCGGTCTTCGCCGGGCAGACGAGCGTCAGCCCGGCGAACTGGGCGGCGGCCTATCGAGCGGCTCGGGCTATTTCCACCATCCGGCCCGACGTCTTGCACCTGGAGGGCACGACGGGGCGCATTGTGTCCGGGTTCCCCGTGTTGCGCCGGCTGCCCCTGGTCCTTACAATCCACGACCCGCTGCCCCATTCGAGTGA
>JAJRCO010000374.1 GCA_028678905.1 Methanomicrobiales archaeon | reverse complement strand
GGGTAAGGATCTCCTCCAGCGGGATACCGGTGAGGTTCATCCCTTTCTCTATCAGGGTATTACCGAAGTGGGCGGGATTGACATCGATGATTCCGCTGAGATACTCGACCGCCCTTCGATCCATATCTGTGGTAGTAGACATCCGCAGACCAAGGGTATCCGACAGAATGCCGGCAAGGAGAAGGCAGGCGGTCCGTGAAGACGGCGAAACAGAGGCCTGGATGAACTTATGGGTGATGATAGTCGAAGTGGAGCCGACCGGATCGTTGAGGAATTTTACCGGTTTGAGGGTGGTGATCGCCCCCAGGCGGTGATGGTCCACTATCTCCAGAATGTCCGCATTTTCGATCCCATCCACTGCCTGGGGCGCCTCGTTGTGATCGAGGAGAATCACCGATTTCTGGATATCCTCCATGAGGGAAGAGCGGGAGATTTGTCCCAGGAACACACCTTTTTCATCGATGACACAGGCTGTTCGGAACTTCGACGATCCGATCAGGTGCTTTGCGTACTCCAGGGAATCGCTCATCTGCACGGTGGGTGTATCGGTCTCCATGACCATGCCGCTGGGGAGAGACAGGCTGATCATCTTCCCAACACCGAACGCATCAAGGGGGGTCGCGAGAACAGACACGCCCTTATTCTTCGCTGCCGTGATCACCCGTTCTCCCACCGGTGCATCATCCGCGATGATGAGTGCGGCGATGCCGGCGGCAGTCAGGGCCAGCTGCGCAGGCTCGTTATCCCCAACAATGGCGAGATCGCGGAAAGTGAGACGGGAAAGGGCGACGTGCAGGGCATCGATAGCTGTACAGACCCTGCCATCAAGATTCTCGGCCGCTGCCACCACCACCCGTGCATGGAGGATGCGGGCGAGAGTCTCCAGACGGATAGACGTGAGTGTGAGGGGATCGCCTCTCGGTTGTCGGACATAGGCTCTGGCGAGACCGTACTCGCTCACGAGACCGATCAATCTTCCCTCTCCGTCCACGACCGGCATGTTTCGCATGTCGTTTGCGTTCATCATCGCGGCCACATCGATGGTGGGCACATCCTCGTTCACGCTCCGCTGATCCAGATACGGGAGGTCTTCCACGGAAGGTTCAACACTCTCGAGGTACAGGGGAGCGTCGGCTCCACAGTGTGAGAGCGCGTATAACGTCTCCTCGTTCATATCCCCGCAGCGGGCCGGGATGTGAACGCAAGGCCCCGTCTGGTTTAACAACTCCGCATATCCAATCACGCTGCAGATACTGTCCGTATCGGGCTGACGATGTCCGATGACGTACACATGTTTCCGGCAGCCTGTCCGGCCCTGGTTCTGGATCATGGCATCTCCAAACGTGTTACTATCTAAGGGAAAGGGAGATATCGTTTTTATGGAGGTGACATGTGAAGATGAATGAAAGAAAAAAGATCAGGTTATTCCAATTCCAGGGGGACAAAAGCCGTCTTTCCGACTTTCGCATACGCCCCGCAAACGGGACACATGTACGTTTCGGGAAGGTCTTCAAACATCGTCCCCGGTTCGATTCCGTTCTTCGGTTCTCCCTGCTCCGGGCTGTAGATGTAGTCGCAAGCGACACAGCGGTAGCGGGATGGTTTATCCAGCGCGACGAATGCGGATTTTCCTACTTTTGCCCGGACACCACACACTGGACAGACATACGTCCCCGGCAGGTCCTCGAAAGCAGTCCCCGGTACAATTCCATTCTTCGGTTCCCCCCGAACAGGATCGTAGATGTATCCGCAGGCAGTGCATTTGTAGCGCTTCATCTTTTTGGCCATGGTTCTAGATGCCGTAACCTTTTATATATGGATTTCGGAAGAGAGGTCCTGTGGGACCGCAGACCATACGTGTTCATTTGATTTTGTGTGGAAGTGACATTGTAGCCAATGATATCCCAGATTTTACGACGAAGAACAGGTCCTTTCAGTGAAGAGTGGGCATCAGGAACTAAATAATGGAAAAGATATACGGCATCACCAATATGACCGTCAGGTGATGAGAGGTGATGGAGAGTCCACCTTCCACTCTCGCAGTGAAGACTCCGGTACAGAACTCCCTGCACTCCTGAACTACGTTTTATGGTGAATCTTGCCCCTCACCATTCGAGAGAAAAGGGTAAATCTGACTATCACCTCGTTTTATCTCCGGAAAAGAGGACACGCTGCAAGCCCGTACCTGAAACGGATTATACCACATCTATTCCGGTTTTCCTGCCTCGTCCTTCCTTCCGACGTGGAGTGTAAGATCTCGGAGGAACTCGTCTGCCGATTGATACCGCATCGAGGGTTCCTTCTCCAGGCATTTCATAATCACCGGAAGAATACTCGCCACGTCCTTTTTCGGGGATGAAGGAAGGATCGGATCTGAAGAGATAATGGCAGAACCCGTTTCGTAGAGTCCCTCACCACCGAATGGCAGAGTCCCCATTACCAGTTCAAACAGGATGACCCCCAGCTGATAGAGATCCGTCCATGGTCCGGTTGGTCCGAACCGCCGTGGTGAGAGCTGTTCGGGACTCGCATAGGGCAGCGAAAAGCCGGCCATGCTCACAGCGGTCTCCTGCGAGAGCATCCGGCTTAATCCCCAATCAGCGATTTTGGGTGTCATATCACCCGCAAGAAGTATGTTCTGGGGCTTCAGATCCCGGTGGATGACACCGGACTGGTGCGCATACCGCAGCCCCTCGGCTACTCCGGAAATGATCTTCACCGCAAGCGCCGTTTCCATGGGTCTCTCTATCTGGTCCAGCGATCGTGGAAAATATTCCATTTCTACATAGGGTATCGGGAGGATGTTCACGGCGGAGACTTCCACGATGTTGGGGTGCCGTAGATCCTCCCACACCCGGATCTCCTTCATGAATGCTATCCCGGTCGCTTCGTCGAACGACACAGGAATTTTCACTGCAACCGCCTTGCCGTCACTTTTCCGCACAGCCTTGAAGACCCGTGCGATCCCGCCCTTCCCCGCAAATTCGACCTGCGTATATCGATCCTGTAATTCTGTGGGAAACCGGGTACCTGCCCTGGAGGAAATCGTCTCAGCCCTCCGAGGGGTACTCCCGGGGAGGACGGTATCGGATGAGATCGAAGGCGAGGGGATTGGTGAGTACACGCGTGTCGACTGCCCGTAGGTGACCGCCACGGTCAGGAGTGAAAGGAACGCGACGGAAAGGAAGGTCAGCCGTTCTTCTCCCGAAAGAACCATATCCGTGACAAATGCGAGCACGAAAGAGGGAATCGCCACCAAGATGTGGATCCTCGTCAATCGCGTCAGGATTCTTCTCCTGAAGGTTCCGAGAGAGAGGACCAGAGAAGACAGCCCGGTATAGCCAAGCAGCGCCCCCAACGGCAAGAGGAACTGCACAAAGCCCCACTCTGACCATTTCTCTGTCGTTAGGTACATTGTCAGGAAGGACAGAAAGAGGAGCAGACCACCGATCACACCGTGACCGGCGGTCAGGCCGTGCACGATGAGTCGGGTGAACTGATTTCCGGCTTCCCCGTCGGCTCTCTCGTAGAGATAGAAAAGTATGCCCGCCGACGCCGCCAGGGTCGCCATGAACAGGACTACTATTGAACCCAGGGAAATCCCGCCGGACGGCTGAATGGAGTCGCCGGATGTCCCGGGAGAGGTGGTGGTTGTGGTGGGAACAGTGGCTGTAGACGGAGGTGTCGTTGTCGTTGGCAGGGACGAAGTGACTGTGGGCGAAGGAAACGTAACCGGAGTGGTAACTGGAAGGGTGACTGGAATGATGTACGTCTCCCAAACCTCTATAAGAGGGCTGGTATCCCGTTTGCTGTTCGCCGGAACGTTATTTGGGGAGCCTTTCCCTTTTTTTGCTTCGATAATGTAAGGGGTATCGCCAAGCCCATCTCCGTCTGTGTCCGATCCCTGGTAATCACTCCAGAAGTTGCCTGGATATCCGGTAAACGATTTTCCACCATAGGAATAAGAGATTGAACCGGGGGAGGTCCATGTGTTTCTGTCCGACTCCACGATCGCGTTCTGGGTGTTAATGAGGCTGTTCAGGTAGAACGTGTTATCCGAGGAACCCGTATCGATAAACAGCCCGGCGTCACCGCTGGTGCGGATCGTATTCCGTGTAAAGGTGTTTCCGGTCGCACCGACAAGCAGAAGTCCATAACCGGAGGTTCCAATGATCTCGCTCTCGGTGATCCGGGCTCCTGATACACTTTCCAGTGTGGCTCCAATCCCGCAACCCTGGATTCCGACGCCTTTCATTTCCACGCGGTCTGCTGTGATGCGCACACCCGGACCTCCTTCACCCACGATATCCAGGTATTCAATCCTCGTCCCTTCGGATGGGATGGTGATGACGGGACCGGATCCACCGGGGACAAGGATCGTTTTCCCTCTTCCGGCCCCTTGGATCGTGACTGGGGCGGCGATCTCCACATTGGTCACATAATGTCCTTCACCGATGAGGATGAGATCTCCCGGTAGGGCATGATCGACCGCGTCCTGGATGGAGGTGTACTGAGCGCCCGCTGATCCTACGGTAAGTGTCGCTCCCTGTGCGATGCACACGATACCGAGAAAAAGTATCGCGATAAAACAGATGAGTTTCACATCAGCTCCGATCCGGTACCGGAGGAATCTCTGGATGCGGTCTAACGGGAAGGACGCAGAGGAGCCTCACGCTCTGGGCGCCTTTTCCCAGATCGATCAGGGCTCCATCCGTGAGTAGCGTGCGCTCTCCCTCCGTGACTTTTTGACCGTTCACGTAGGTGCCTCCCGTGCTTCCCCGATCCTCAATATAGTACTCTCCCTGCACCTCCAGAATGCGGGCATGAGGACGGGATACCCGTGTTACTGCCCGGTATTCTTCAGAAAGAGTGATCGCTTCCTTCGGCTGGGAGGGAGCATTAGGATCAGCTCTTCCCAGTGGAATCATCGCCGATCGGAAGAAAAACACTTTTCCGTCGTCCGGTCCACCCATCACAAGAAAGGCGGGCAGAGTTCCAAACTCGTCGCGGAGTTTCCCCTTCACTTCATTGAGTTTCTCCGAAAGAATCCGGTTATCGCTCGTAATAGGAGTATTGCTGAACAGCGCGAGATTCCTCGTCACCGCTTCAAGGG
>JAJRCO010000103.1 GCA_028678905.1 Methanomicrobiales archaeon | reverse complement strand
GCACACCATTCCTGCCCAATGCTGATATTCCCAGCGTAGATGTCCAGATTGTTGTTCTCCCACTGTTCTGTCTGATTCATAGTATACGGAAAAAGGGTATAGGATCCATTGGTGTCCCATTGGACATCCAACGGATTCAGGTTCGAAGGGTATGGGGGAATCCGGAGCCGATCCGGAACGATGATTCCCTCTTTCAAGCTAGTGATGTAGGTGGAGAGACCAGGGACATAGCTGTAATTGAAGACGGAATTGCCAGGGAGCTGTTCCATACCATCCACTGTCGTCACACTCATTGAAGAGAAATTCATATCGAGAGTGGTGTTCACACTGGCCAATTCTAACAATTCCTCCGCTATTCGTCCAAAGGTCGCATTCAATTCGTCTGCGTTGCTCGCATGGAGATGTTTTCCGCCTGTCGCTTCCGCAAGGGTGGTGAGATCATGCTGCCGATCTGCTTTTAATGAGTCAGTATAGGAAACAACATAGATCAGAACCTGGTTGTCCTTCGCATAATTGGACATGTTCTGCCAGCTGGTTTGGGTATTATAATTTACCAACGACCAGTGTGAATCGGAGGGATTTGGTCCTGTTCCAGAAAACTCGCAATCGGGTCCATCAAAAACAAGGAACGCGTTGGATGGCGTTGAGACCGCTCCGCTCTCGGGATCGGAAGTAATAACTCCGTTGTTCCTTGCTAGTGGATCCCCGAACCAGTTCCACTCCTGGTCGATCAAGATAATGATGGCGTTCACGAAGGAGGTCGGGCGATGGTTCGTGATCGCATCGTTCAGCGCCTTGCAGGTGCCATACCGTAACGATATCCCGGTTGTGGCTGAATTTTCCTCATTGAAGGGGACAATGCGGTCGACTTCTTCATTCACCTGCTCCATGCTAATGGGAGAAGTGGGGAAGGCAGAATCCGAGAAGGGACCGTCCCCAGTATCGGGAGTTGCGTAATTGAGGTAATCCTTGTCATTCCCTGGGTACCCTTCACCCCCGTTGACGGTGGGGTCCCCATTAACCGCCGGGATATCATCCTTTCCCTGCGGTCCATCGTCCCCGACTAGGTAGCTCTGCTTGATAAGAGAGTTGTTAAGAAGATCCGCATGACCCATATCGCCGAACGTCCAGAGACCCACCTGGTCGGAGGAATCATCGAAATAACCGGTAAAGTTCCTCACCGCCCACCGGACATGGATTGCGGGATCTGTCAGGTACTGTCCCCTGTTGTCGAGCATAGTAAGGCCTCTACTGAAAACGAGAAGGGCATCGATTGGTTTGTGAGGAGGAGTGTACCCATCCCCGAAGAGGCAGATACTCAGGTTAACTGTATCATTCACCTGGACGGTATTCACGTCTAGGTTGGATTCCAGCCGGAGGAAGGGGTAATTCTTGAAAGTGACGGAGGAGGAAGCAGAGAGAGAGGGATCGGAGACCAGATCGGCTGAGAGATCCGCCATCCCGATCCAATTGGTAGAGTACCCTTCGGAACTCCGGTTGAAACGGGTGGCATATAGGGTCGCATAAGCGTAACCCTCGGTGTCCGTCTCTACCATCATTTCATCCCATCCATCATCCGTTCGGTTGAAGGAGGAGGTATCCATGACTCGGAGTTCGGGGGATTCAAAATTGTAACTTTCATTGGTTATCCATATATGGACCGTCTCATTGGAAAGCCCTCTCCCGGTTGTGTCCAGCACCCGTACTCGTACGGTGGTGTTGCTCTCTTCTCGGGTTGGGACATCCCGGCTGGGAATCACCGGGGGAACTGCAGCCAAAGAGAACAGGACAGGGCCCCCCGGAATAAATTCGAGATAAGTGGAAGGAGGAATCTTTTCTGGTAGAACTCCAGAAAGAGATGCTGTTATCCGGATCTGATGCAGAATAGTGCTGGGACCGTAGGTGAGATAGACCAATCCCCGATAATTTGTCTTGTATTTGTTAATAGTAGTTGTAATATCTTTGTTGATCGTGACAGTTATCTCTTTATTCTCTACCGGGTTGTCATATGCATCATACACCCTATAGTAAATCCAAAAGGCATCGATTCCATCGGCGAGGGCTGTGTGAGGGTACACATTATTCGTATCGGAAGAGGAGTAAACCAACAGATCCATCCCTACAGGATCTCCAGCAGTACCATAGATTTCTAAGAACTGAACGTTATTTACAACAGTAGAAGGCGCTGTGACGGTGAGGATACAGAGGTCTGCAATTGTTCCCAAGTGATACTCGACTGATCCCCTCCCATCATCCCCGATCGGAACCGAGAGGACATGGAAATACTCCATTTCCTTGAGGAACCCCCCCGCAGAATCTGGGGAATCTTGGAACACCAATAATTCCACCTGATTTCTTCCGTCGATCTCATTACCATACCTATCCTTTAATTGCACCGTAACATTGACATCGGAGGTCACGGGGGCATTGGAGGGATGGATAAGTTCTGTATAGTATTTCGGCTCCGCGTGATCTATATAAACATCGGTACTCGTTGTATTCTGGTAACTCTCATTTAAAAAAACTGAAATATTTATTTTGCTCTTCCCTTTCACCATACCGGGTGAAAAATAAAATGTGACAGTTCCCGATTCAGGATATTTTTTATTCTGATCAAGTGTTCCAAGGGAAGAATTGAGTACAGTTAATGTAACAGATGTGTTTCTTATATCTGCCGCAGATAGACTGGCATTGCTCAGACGGATCGCGATAGCCACGCTCGGACCGCCTGCCACTGCCCAGGGCGCAGGCGTTATCTCGATATCTTCGTCGATGAAGGCTGATGCTGCCGGGATGAAAAGAAGAAATAGTACTAGAAGAATGAAATAGTGGAACCTCATGATATCTCTCAGATGGTATTAATTAATATATTAATATATAAAACTAACTCAATAAAAAATTCATAATATCATTAAAT
>JAJRCO010000073.1 GCA_028678905.1 Methanomicrobiales archaeon | reverse complement strand
GTGAAGCAGTTCCAGGTAACTCTTCTTTTCAATGCTGCATACCGGATCATCTTTGCAGAAGGGCAGGAGAATGTTACCGATAAAGGAAAAAGCAGTCAGATTGCTCGCGGTCCAGGTCTGGAAAATCGCCCCCTTCCCGCGGGCCCTTCAGTTACCCCCACGACACAGGTACATCCGGTCTGTATTCCGAGTACGGCAGGGAAATCGCGGCGGGTTCGAAGCATCAAGATCACCGCAGAACAGGAAATAGACGAGAAGAAAAAAAAGGTTCAGATAACACGGACGGGAGAGGGTTCAGGGAAAGCGACGAAACGGATTGAACAGCTCACACTTGAGTCCATCAAAGAGCTGAAAGAGACCTTCGAAACAGACGCCGCAGATCTGTTGCGGGAACTCCACATGGAGCATCTAATTCAGCAGGATGAGAAGGATTCCAGGAAAAGCAGCAGTGAAAACCGATAAATAGAAGAATCAAAAAAATTTAAGTTATTCGGTAACATCGACTGAAAAGAGGGTAAAACAGATGATAAGGGCATATACAATGGCCTCAGGAAAGGGCGGTACCGGTAAAACAACGGTTACGGTAAACCTCGGTACATCCCTTGCACAACTGGGCAAAGAAACGTATATTCTGGATGCTGATATCGGCATGGCCAATATCGGTCTGATCCTGGGGCTCGAAGGCGTTCCAGTCACTCTCCACGAGGTACTTGCGGGGAAAGCAAGCATCGACGATGCCATCTATGAAGGCCCCAGCGGCGTGAAGGTGGTCCCCAGCGGTATCTCTCTTCAGGGATTTCAGCAGGCAAACCCGGAAAGAATGCGGGATGTGATGAAAGCGCTGGTTTCGAGATGCGAATTTCTTCTGATTGATGCGCCGGCAGGGATCAGCAAGGATGGGGTGGTTGCCCTCGCCATCGCTGATGAAGTCATCCTTGTGGTCAATCCGGAGCTCTCCTCCATGGCGGATGCGCTAAAGACAAAGATCCTAACCGAGATGGTAGGGGGGAAGGTCTTCGGTGCAATCCTGAACCGATCCGGGATGGAGAATACAGAATTGCGGAGGCACAGCGTTGAAGACGTCCTGGGTGTTCGGGTGATTGACATGATACCAGAGGACACCAATGTGCGCCGTGCAGCGGCCTACAAGACTCCGGTGGTGCTGAAGTACCCCACTTCGGAATCTTCACGGGCGTTTCGGAGGATCGCCGCGGATCTGGCGGGTTACGAATATGCGGAAGAGAGCGAGAAGGTGAGAGAAGGATTCATCGAGAGGCTCGCACGGACCCTGTTCGGCGGCGCTACCCGGTAAGGAACATTAAATCCATATTTCAATATATGAAATTTTTCATTAAGCACTTCTTTTGTATATCCCAAGACCAATGAAAATATTTAATTATTTGAGAGGTAGGAGTTATTGTATGTAAAGAGTGTGAAATTTAAAACTATGGTTCATGACATCATCACACAAAGCATCGCGGATTTGAAGGGATATGGATATTATTAAAATCATCGATGAAATACTCGGCGCGTCGAGTTATGACAGCGATTACGATTTTCCGGAACTGCTGGAGTACACGGCCAAGCATAAAATCGATGGAATAGCCGTATCCGGTGAAAAGAATCAGAAATTTTTCATCGTATTTACGGGTGGTGAACCGGAAGGAGTTATCACGAACGACGAGAAGGGGACGCTTTTCGGGGATAAAGCGGCTTATCTCATCGAAGGAACAGAAAATTTTGAACTTTTTATGGTGAACCCGGAGATCACAAGGGCGCTAGCCTCGCGTTGCAGACTATTTGACAAAACGCATATCCAAAAACGCCTCGGAGAGAGCCTGCCATCAATCGGAGGAAAACGGAGGAGTATCGGGGTCCTCTGTATCCAGATCCTGAAAGATGGGAAACCCCAGAAGGGGGTAAGGGTCTCGATCCGACGGGGCAGACAGGAACTGATGAACGATATGACGACCGGCGACGGGAAGGTATGTTTCAGGCTGATAAATGGAAGGTACGACTGTATGGTCATCGACAGGGAGAACGAGTTATACCCATTTATGGTCGATTTTAAAGATCGGCATGCGGACACGGAGATCGATATCGGGGGAAGAGGAGGCGAATAGATATGGACGATGAGAAAGAGAAAGGATTAAACTCACTGTTGAAACGACTCGGAAAAGTCGATTTCGAACCGATAAAAGGCGAAGAGAAAAAAGAGGAGACCTCTGCCAGGGAGAAGGCCGTTCCGGCTCCTGCTCCCGCGCCTGTTCCTGTCCCCGAGCCCATTCCGGTACCCCCTCCGGTACAAAAGAAGGTGGAACCGGAAACCAGAGAAAAGGACGAAGTCTCCGCATCAGTCCGAAAGACACCCGCCCCTCCAAAAGCGTCACGGGAGCAGGGAGAGGAAGCAACTATCAGTGATATCCTCAAACGACTGAAAGCGGATATACCGGAGACCCCTCCGCCCCGGAATGAAGCTGTTCCCACAGTGGAACCTCCGACTTCCCCCCCGCCTGCACGTGAGCAAAAACCTGCAGATGCGGCCCGAATCTCTGTCCAGCCACAGGAACGGCCGAAAATCCCGCTTCCTGTCAGGGAAAAACCAAAAACGGTCGCTCCACCAGTGGTAGCTCCTCCGCCGGTAAATCCCCTCCCCCCCGAACCGGTGCCGGTGGAGAAATCGGTGGAAGCACGATCGGCAAAGAAAACCAGGTGGTCGGAAGGGGGAGAGGAACCGGAGGAGGCCAAAGTGGTGACGGTTGATGAGATCAAGGATATTTCCGACCTGATCCTTCCAAAAGGCGCCACTTTTGAGATCGATGAGGTCCACCTGCAGGGGCGGACAACACCTTTTGGCTCCGGAGAAACCCTGGGAACCATCCCTCGTGAGATCGATGACCTGTGGAAAGCGAGCCTTCCTTCCACAACCCTCGGAGAGATCAGTGGTGAAGGGGGGGAAGAGAAAAGGAAGTCTCTGTTCGACGGTTTCAAGAAACTGAGCATCTCGAAGGTGATCAGGCCGGACGTCGAAGAATATAATCCGAAGATCCATGGACCTCTGGTCGACCTGGCCATGCGGCCTCAACCGGGGATAGAGGAGGTGGAGCTGTACCCCCTCAATGAACCCTTCGCGTATGTCCGGGTTCTTCTGGACAACAACACACATGAATACACCTATCAAGTTCTGGAGCCGGCCCTGAGCGTGGCAGAAAAAGATCTTCTCCAGGAGCTGAAAGAGCGACTTTTTGAAACCCTGGATGTGAATACGAAGGATCTCACCAAGGACAAAGCAAAGAAAGTCCTGCGCAACTCGACCGACGACATCATTTTCGATTTCGGGCTCAAACTTACACCAATCTCAAGGGAGAAGATACTGTACAACATCGAGAAGGAATTCATCGGAGACGGGCTGATCGACCCGATCATGCACGATAAATACATCGAAGATATCTCCTGCGACGGGGTCAGGACCACCATCTTCGTGTATCACACCAGCTACGAGAACATCAAGACGAACCTGATGTATGAGACCGCTGATGATCTGGACTCTTTCGTGACCAAGCTCGCACAGAGGGCGGGTAAGTATATCTCCATCGCCGAACCCATGCTGGACGCGACCATGAGCGATGGTTCCCGTATCCAGATGACCCTGGGGCGGGAAGTGACCGCCCACGGATCGACGTTCACCATCCGTAAATTCCGGGACGAACCAATAACTCCCACAGATCTGGTGGAATGGGGCACTTTCTCCCCCTTATCCATCGCTTTCTTCTGGCTCGCAGTAGAAGCCGGAAAGTCGT
>JAJRCO010000359.1 GCA_028678905.1 Methanomicrobiales archaeon | reverse complement strand
TCCTGCCCTTGGGACAGCGACAGGAGACGGTACCGACGCTCGTACCAGAGTATCTCTATCCGATGATTAGGTTCAGCATAGCTGGTGTATCTTACTGAATATTCCCGTAGAAATGTTCGTAGAACCGTGCCACCAAGATCGCCTCCGGTCGATTCCTGTGCCCTCCGTGAGGCGGCAAAAACTATGGCTTATTTCGCGGATATTTCCGCCGATCTCTCCACGAAGTGGGGAACATGGAGAGCATTAAGAGATAACCATCCCAATGATACGTAAATGCGTGACCCCCCGGTAAAAAAAGTCCTCTACTGGTGCGAACAGTGCAATGTGCCTCTCCTGGGGCGGCAATGTACCTGCGGGTCCTTAGGAAGAGATTTCGAGCTGGCGGAACCCTACGATGTACGGCCAGCGCTGCGGGCGGACCGGGAGCTCCTCGGAAAGCTGCTCGAAGAACGATTCGGACCCATCCCCCTCCCCCAGGTGATCCTGCTCAACAAGACCGGGGGGGTTGATCGCACCGAGGTCGTGATCGCCCATGGCGAGCGCTGGGGGATACTCGCGTTTGACCCGGTCAGCCGGAAATTCCGCTTCGACCCCGCACCGGAATCCCTTCCCTTCCTGATCCCGCATGCGACGAAAGGGATCATCGATCTGGAGAAGGAAGTCATAGACCCCCGGGTCCTCCGCCAGGGAAGGATCGGGGGAAAAAGGTTTGCGCTGAGGACGCCGGGATCCGACGGTTCAGTGATCCTCCGCTTTCGGGGACAGTACGGGATCGGCATGGTCCGGGAAGGATTCGTGCGGGTTCGCAGGATACTGCCGGTCGCACCGGTTCACAAACCGGATCCGACCCTGGACGAGGTCGTGGACCGGAATCGAATCCACCTGAAAAACCTGGAGCGGCATGCCATCCGTGCTATCCGGCAGCATATGCAGGACCGCCCGGTAGTGAATGTTTCCTTCTCCGGGGGAAAGGATAGCATGGCTGTGCTGACCATCGCCCGTAAAGCCGGGGTGGAGAAGGCCTTTTTCATCGATACGGGTGTGGAATTCCCGGAAACGCTCGACTTTGTGCGCAGTCAGGGCGTGGAGATCGTACCCAAAGGGGGGGACTTCTGGACCGCGGTGGAGAAGGCCGGCCCACCAGCGAAGGATCACCGCTGGTGCTGCAAACTACTCAAACTGCAGCCCCTCAAGCGTTACCTTGCCGGTACCGGCCCCGCGGTCACCATCCAGGGAAACCGCTGGTATGAATCCTGGAACCGGGCCGATCTGGAGATCGCAAGCGAAAATCCGGCCAATCCCCTGCAGGTAAACATCTCCCCGATCCGGAACTGGAGAGCGCTGGAGGTGTTCCTCTATCTCCGCTGGCAGCGTATCCCTTACAACCCCCTCTACGACCAGGGCCTGGAACGGATCGGATGTTACGTCTGCCCCTCCATGCTGGAGAGCGAATACGAAGAGATGCGCACACTGCACCCAGATTTTGCCGCCCGCTGGGATGCATTCCTCGGGCGCTGGGGTAGCGAACGTGGCCTGCCTGCGGAGTATGTCTCCTGGGGCCTCTGGCGGTGGAAGGACCTCCCGCCGAAGATGCAGGAACTGTGCCGGGATCACCGGATCGTGCTTGAGGAAAAGGCCCCGGCAAGGGTGGAGCAGGCCAGGGTGCCAGGCGCACCTGCACTCACCGGTGAGGAGGTGCGCAAGGACTTCCCCATCCTCGGAGACCTGATCTACCTGGACAGTGCCGCGACCAGTCTCTCCCCGGAACCGGTGCTCCAGGCGATGCAGGAGTATGAACACCACTACCGGGCCAACGTGGGAAGGGGGGTGCACCGCCTATCCCAGATCGCGTCCCAGAGGTACTGGCACGCCCACCGGAACGTGGCGGATTTCATCGGGGCTCGCGAGGGCGAGCTGGTGTTTACCCGGAATTCCACCGAGGCCATCAACATGGTCGCCACCGGCCTGCGGTGGAAGCCGGGGGATCACGTAGTCACCACCATCCTTGAGCACCATTCCAACCTCCTGCCCTGGATGCGGCTCCGGGAGCAGGGAGTCACTCTCACCCTCTCCGGGATCCGGAAGGATTATTCCCTGGATCTCGAGGCTCTGGAAAAGGCGCTTTCCGGTAACACCCGTCTGATGGCGGTCACCCACGCATCCAACGTGCTGGGAGTGGTCACTCCGGTCCAGGAGATCGCCCGCCTCTGCCATGACCGGGGAATTCTCCTGCTGGTCGACGGGGCCCAATCGGTCCCCCATCTGCCGGTGGATGTGGCCAGCATGGAGTGCGATTTCCTCTGCCTCTCCGGGCACAAGATGCTCGGGCCGACCGGCACCGGAGCCCTGTGGATGCGGGAACCGAATCTGGAGCCACTGCTGGTGGGTGGAGGGGCGATCGAGACGGTGACCTCTGAGGGGTACACGCTGGCCAGCGGGTATGAGCGATATGAGGCGGGGACCCCCCATATCGCCGGAGGGATCGGTCTTTCTGCCGCGGTGGAATACCTGCGGAAGATCGGAATGGATCGCGTGCAGGCTTACGAACAGCGGCTCACCGACCGGCTGGTACGAGGTCTGGATCACATCCCCGGGGTGACCGTCTATACGGCCCGCCCTCCGGTGCCGCGGATCGGGGTGGTCTCCTTCACTGTCGAGGGGTACGAGCCCCATGAGGTGGCCCACTTCCTCGGGGAACAGGCGGAGATCATGGTCCGTTCCGGGCATCACTGCTGCATGCCCCTGATGCAGCGGCTTGGTCTGGAGAAAGGGACGGTGCGGGCCAGTCTGCACCTCTACAACACGGAGCCGGACGTGGATACCCTGCTTGCGGCCCTCGGTGACCTGGCGCGGGGAGTGACCTAGGAATGTTCCGCGATCTTCCCTGCCTGCGGGCAGAAGACGAAACCTTCACCGTGACCATAGATCCGGTGGTGGAAGAAATCGCCGTCTCCCTCACCGTGAACGGCCGCAACCTGATGACCGCCATGGCGAGCCCGGATTCCCTGGAGGAATTCATCATCGGGTTCCTGTTCACCGAACAGATCATCCGCTCCTTCGAAGAGATCGAGTCCATACGTAGGGAGAAGAACTCGTTCAGCGTCCTGACCACCAACCCGTTCCGGGTGCTGGGACAGAAAAAGATCATCCTGAGCGGATGCGGAGGTACCTCATCGTCTGTGGACGCCCGCAGGCTCCCCCACATCGCCTCCACACGGTCTGTCGAGCCCCGGGAGATCCGTGCCGCCCTGAAGGAGCTCACTGATTCAGAGCAGCACCAGAAGACCGGCGGGCTACACCGAGTGGGGCTCACTCCCCCGGAAGGCCCCCTGCATCTTGTGGAGGATATCGGCAGGCACAATGCGCTGGACAAGGCGATCGGGTTCGGCTTACGAGAGCGGCTCCCCCTGGCGGAGAGTTATGTAGTCTCCTCAGGGAGGATATCTTCAGAGATGGTCAGAAAGTGTCTGGTCGCCGGCATTCCGCTGGTCGTCTCCCAGGGAGCCACCACCACCCTGGCGATCGAGATCGCGCAACAGACCGGTCTCTGTGTGGTCGGATTCGCCGGTAGGGGAAAGATGAACATCTACACCCACCCGGAGCATATCCGGGGCGCCCCTCCTACCGGGGAGCACCGTTGATCGATTCGAGCAGGCGGCAGGCCTGGCAGAGGCCGGAGACTGACGGATCCCCGCAGCGCTCGCAGGGGACCGGAGGCCGTTCTTTTACGCGCTCTCCCGCCTGAAAGACAAGCTGTTCCGGAAACGTGACGATCCGCCCCATGGTGCCGGGGGTTGTATATTCGAAGCGGTCAAGCATTTTTC